>CAZTDK010000513.1:0-5101 GCA_964611965.1 uncultured Binatia bacterium (SeqCode)
GCCGAACATGACGCTGCATGCGCCGCGCGGAAGAGCGCCGCGCGCGCATGAGCTTCTGCGTTCGGCGGCGGTCTTTGCTCTTGAAGCCCCATGGTGGGATGATCCACCACTGTGAAAACGACCCACTACTTCGACCACGTGCGGAAACGGGCGGACCGTTCTACGATTCGTGACGAGTGGATCGCGTTCGTGATGGCGCATCCCGGGCCTCGCTGACCCGCAGGCCGGCAGCGTAGGCACAGAACAAGAGGGGGCGGGAGACGGGCGAGTCGAGCTCCGAGAGTACGGCGGCGACCTCCGTGGGGCTGGGGATCTCCAGCAGCTTGCGCGGCACTTTGGGGAAGCGCACCACGCGCACAAAGACGCGCGCCAATCATGGTCGGCATTCGGCGGGTGTGATCGAAGGCAGAGATGGTTGACCGCACCGCACGGCGGGCGCTACGAAACACGCTTGTGCCCAGACCGTTGCGGGCGCGCCATGTCTGTACGACTGAGTTGTTGGTCGCGCCAGCAAGACGCCACGCCCACCCAATGAGTGTGGTGCGAGGCCTGGCGTCGGCGCCGTGCATCGCTAGCGCGCCACGGCAAGCCCAATGTACGCCTGCGCCGCTTCGATCTGTGCCCCCACCGTCACCTGCACCTCGACGCGCCGATACAGCTGCCCTGCCTCCTCGTACGCATCGAACGCCCGCAAGGCCGCGGCGTCGATGTTGCGCAACACCAGGCCGTGCACCTCGCTGGTGGCGTCGGGGGTAATGTAGGCGTAGCTTCCCGGCGGCTCGAAGCGGCGATAGCCGCTGAGCACCGCTGCCTCCATTGCGAAGCTGCGACCGGTGAGACGTCGCACCAGCGCCGCTTCACACAAGGTGCCGTACACGAACAGGTTCAGGCCTGCGGCCAGCGGGCCCGCGGCCGTCGTCTGTTCCATGGCACCTTCTGCTTCCCCATCCTTCAGCCCTGACCTTATCTCTCATCACTGATCACTTGTCACTGATCACTTGTCACTGATCACTGTCGTCGCGCGGTGCCGCCCGGTTTCCGCGTTCGAAGTGGACTCAGTGCTTCGCAGCCGCCGCGGGTGCGGCAGCCGCGGCCGCCACGGGGCCGACCGTGATGTGGGGACGCAGCTTTTCCAGCAGCTTGTTGCCGATGCCGTGGACCTGGCGCAGGTCGTCCACTGATTTGAACGGCCCGTTCTTTTCCCGATACTCCAGAATCTCCTTGGCCTTCGCGTCGCCGATGCCCTTGAGATCGCCCAACTCGGCGACTGATGCCGTGTTGATATTGACCATCCGTTCGTCTCCCGCTGCCGGCGGCACGCCAGCGGCCATCCACAGGGACGCCACGAGCGCACCGACCGCGAGGAGCTGTCGCATTGAATGCCTCATGTAATTCTCCTTTCGCGCAGTTTCGATTGTGGAACGCGGAAACCGGGCGTGGAGCTGAATATATTAAATTACGTAGCATGTCAAGTGCGTAGACCGGCATGCGTATGGTATGGGCGCCGGAGTGTACGTCGGCCGCGGTGGAGCCGCGCCAGGCCGTGCTGGTTACTCGCCAATCGTGGTTCTCAGTAGCCCATCAATCCCAGGAAATCTTCGAGGCGGTTGAAGCGCATGTGCAGGTTGCGGCGCTTCTCGTCGCCGATAGTCGAGGTGACGCGGTCGGCGTAGTTGTGACCGGGATACAGCACCGTGTCGTCGGGCAGCTGCTTGAGCTTGTCCAGGCTGTCGTACATCTGCGACGGGTCGCTGCCCGGGAGATCGACCCGGCCGCAGCCGCCGATAAACAGCGTGTCGCCCGAGATCAGGCGGCCGTCGACGAGGAAGCACTGTGAGCCCGGCGTGTGTCCCGGCGTATGGATGAAGCGCACCCCGAGGCTGCCGATGCGGATTTCCTCCGTGCCGCTGGTGCGTACCATGTCCGAGGCGGACAGACCGGCGATCCGGCTGGCGTAGTCGGCTTCCGTCGTGTGCAAGTAGATTTTGATCTCGAGATTGCGCGCCAACAGCTCGGTGGCGCCTTGAATGTGCCGCCCCATGAAATCACCGCCGAGGTGGTCGGGATGGAAATGGGTGATCAACGCGCCCTTCAGCTTCAGGTCGTCCTGCTCGACCACCTGCATGATGCGATCGATCTCCCAGGCCGGGTCGATGACCACGGCCTCCCGGGTTACCGGGTCGCCGACGAGGTACACGAAATTCTGCATTGGCCCGAGCTCGAGTTGCTTGAGATAGATGGATCGCATGGCTTGCCCCTTCAGTCCCTTCATTTCTTCGGCTTGCGCTCGTGCGAGCGCAAGCCGCGCTCCCACAGGTACTCCGGTTCCCCGGAGTGCTTGGCGATCCAGCGCGACAGCACGAAGAAGAGATCACTCAATCGATTGAGGTAGCGCAACGGCCACGGGCCGATGTCTTCTTCGCGGCCCAGTCGCAGAACGATGCGCTCGGCGCGCCGGCAGACGGTGCGGCACTGGTGTAGGAAGGCGCTGAGTTTCCCGCCGCCGGGCAGGATGAACGAGTTGAGCGGTTCGAGCTCCTTCTGGCACTCGTCCATCAGACGTTCGAGAGCTTTCACATCCTCGGCCGTGACGCGAAACATCCCTTCGTAAAACGCCTGCGGCGGGGTTGCCAACTCGCTGCCGAGATCGAAGAGCTCATTCTGCAGCCGCTTCAGCATCTCCTCGATACGCGCGGTCGCGGGGTTCGTCGCCGCCTCGGTGTTGAACACCCGCGCCAGACCGACGATCGAGTTCAGCTCGTCAATCGTGCCGTAGGCTTCAATGCGTAAAGCATCCTTCGGAACGCGCGCGCCACCGACGAGACCGGTATCGCCTTTGTCGCCGGAGCGGGTGTAGACGCGAGTGATACGGATGGCCATCGGGTTACTCGAGAGTCAGCGCCGCATGGTAAAAGCGGGGGAATGGAAAACCGGGAATGGAGAACCGGGAATGGAAAACCGGGAATGGAAAACCGGTAAACCGCGATCGTGTACGTTGGCGCGTCCAGGATCCGGTTCTCCATTTTCCATTCCCAGCTCCCGGTTTTCCATTCTCTTCAAGCGATCGATATCGCTCAACCGCGCTTGCCGCGCAGTCCCGCGTACGAATTCTCCGGCCCGCAATCCTTGCACACGGGGAGGCCCGCTTCGCTCCAGCCCATCTGGTCGGGGGCGCCGCTGAAGCCGCCGTGCATGTTGCTTACATTGGCGTAGCCGGCTTGTGCGAGAACCTCCGCGGCGCGCTGTGAGCGCCCGCCGGATTGGCAGCCGACGATGATCTGCGCGTCCTTCGGAAAGTGGGCTGCGACAACCGAGACGAAGTCGGGGTTCATTGCCATCTGCCCGGTTGCCGGATTGGGCATCGCGATCGGGATATTGACGGCGCGTGCCGGGTGACCGGCGGCGAACTCCTGTTCGGTGCGCACGTCGATGTAGCGCTGTCCCTGGTCCATCAATCGCTGTGCATCAGCGGGCGTTGTCTGCTGGATCGGCATCGTTTCCTCCTTACGACTCGCAGCCGCGTCGTTCCCCTTCCATTCCATCAGTGGTGAAATCGGGCATGGCGAAGACTGTATCAGCCTTGGCGCACGAGGGTAAGAGCGGCACACGACGGCAGGCTCCTCGCCGCGTCACTTGACTCTTGAACCATCGGGCGTCCTGCCACACAATGCATCGCGTGGATACCGAGGACCGGAAACGAAATGCCATCCAGTTGCTGGAGCGCGCCTATCGCGAGCAAATGAACGGCAACCTGGACGAGGCCATCCGCCTGTATCAAGCGTCGGTGGCGTATCATCCGACCGCGGAGGCGCACACCTTCCTCGGTTGGACATACAGCTTTCAGGGCCGCCTCGACGACGCCATTGACGAATGCAAGAAAGCCATCGCGGTCGATCCAAGCTTTGGAAACCCGTACAACGACATCGGCTCATATCTCATCCACAAAGGCCAGCTCGACGACGCCATCCCGTGGTTGGAACGCGCGGTGACCGCGACCCGTTACGAGCCGCGCCACTACCCGCACTGCAACCTCGGTCGGATCTATCGCGCCAAGGGCTTGCTCAACAAGGCGATCGAGGAATTCGAGACGGCGCTGGCGATTGAGCCGAACTACGTGTTCGCTCAAAATGAGCTGGCGGAGATTCGCACGCAGCTGAACTGACGTGCCGGCGCGAGCCCGAAACAACCGGTTGAAAAGCCCCGCCCACGCTTCGAGAGCCTCAGCATGAGCGGACGCCCACCTGAAATATTGGGAGATGTTCCGCTCACCCTGAGGCTCTCGAAGGGTGAGCTTCCTCTTCCAATGAGCTGCAAACCTGCCTGATTTGCGCAGCGGGAAAACCAAACCGGGGGAACCCGGGAATCGCCGTAGCGTTGGTGTTCGCTTTCAGCTCTCGCCCGGATTGCCGCGGCTGGCGGCGATACTGACGCCGAGTGGGCCGCGCGGGACGTTGATCTCCAGCCGCTGGCCTTGACGGATGATCTCCAGCTGCACGGGCTCTCCGGCGGTGCCGCCGCGGGTGGCCGTGACCAGCTCGCCGGGATCGAAGATGCGGGTGTCGCCGTAGCGCAGGACCACGTCGCCGGCCTGGAGACCGGCCGCGGCCGCGGGGGAGTCGAGCATGACTTCGTTGACGGCCACGCGATTCGGATGTTCGAGCGCGGCGAGGTAGCGGTCGTAGGCGTCGTCGCCGATCTCGTCGCGGATTGACGTGCGCTGCTGATCGATCTCCGCCATCTTGGCGGCGAAGTCGGGCGTGTCCAGCCATCCCTCACGCGTCGCCTGATCGCGCAGGTAGATTTCCGACAACGTGAGCGCGTCGCGCCGGCGCCGGATCTCGGTCGCCGTCGGTGCATCGATTCCCGCGGCAACCAGCGCGTGCTCCATCGACGTGACGCTCTCTTCTCCGCTCGCCGGCGCGGCGGCAACACTGGGCGCGGCCGCGGCGGCTTCGGGTTTCGCGGCCGCCTCCTCCACGGTTTCGGGAGCGCTGCCGCGCAACGCGGTCAGCTGGCCGTCGAGCACCTCGAGTCGCGCCTCGAGGCGGCGGCGGCGCTCCGCTTCCGCGTCCAGCTTGGCCGCGAGGATCTCGAGTTGGCG
>CAZTDK010000514.1:0-5086 GCA_964611965.1 uncultured Binatia bacterium (SeqCode)
TCCACCAGTATGATGAAGCTGGTGTGGGGCCGATCCAGTTCATCGCCGAGCCGCTGCGTTGGTCCTTCGCGCCCACCCTGGGCCACTTTGCCTGGGACCGGCTCGTAATCTTGCGCCACACCTTGGTGTTCGTCGAAGCGGGGCTGTGGTGGGCGGCGCTGCAGGCCCCAGGAGTGGGACTGCGGTCGACCGATTTGCGTCGCAGCTTGATCGCCGGCGCGCTCCTGTGTTCCGCCGTGGGCATCGCGCAATCGAGGTGGCATTTCGCACCGGGAGAGCCACCGCGACCAGCCGCACCAGCGCTGGTCCGCATTACCGCGACGCTGCCGGACAACAACACGCTCGGCGTCTACCTGGCGCTCCTCTTCCCCCGCGTGCTGCTGGCGGCGGCGCACACGCGCCGCCGGGGCATGGTCCTCGCCGCGGCCGGCGGCACGCTCGGGTATCCGATGTTGGCGGCGGCGTCGCGCTCGGCGCTGATCGGGCTCTCCACGAGCGCGGCACTCGCCGCCGGCACGCTGGCGTGGCGTCCACGCTGCCTCGGGGCGACCGTGTCGTGGCGGATGCGACGCGTGATCCTGTCGGGTGGACTCGGGCTGCTCCTGCTGTTTGTCGCCGCAGTGACGACGATCACCGCCATGAATCTCGGACGCGCCATCGACTATCCGCATGCCGCGAGCCTGGTCGACGTGGCGGTGCTGTCACTGAATCTGCGGCGGCCGGCCAACGAGATCCTCGCCGACCGCCTGTTGTACTGGCACCGCGCCATCGCCCTCTGGCGTCTGCATCCACTCTTCGGGATCGGGATCGGCCGTTTCTCGTTGTGGAAGACGAACCCGCCCGATGGCATCGTGGCGGCGGGGCCGGGCGGCACCGGACCGGGCATCAGCGTCGCCGCGGCACAGCAGTTCAACCGCTGGGTCAATGCAGACGGCGGAATCAATTTCGAGAAGGCCGATGTCTTAGCGGGTGACACTATTGAGAGCCCGGCTGGTCGTTGGGGTCCCGTTCGAATTACCGGCCGGTGGTCGCCGACACAGCTGACGGTGGAAGAGCCCGTTCCACCCGGCGAGCGCCTCGATTTCGTGATCCGCCACCCACCGTTCGACCCGGGGTTCCGTGCGCACGCGCACCGCTCGGCGCTGCCCTTCTGGACGACGGCGCACAACTTCTATTTGGAGCTGTTGAGCGAGCTGGGTCTCGTCGGGGTGAGCGCCTTTCTGGCGCTGCTGTGGACGGTCTGCTCCGAAGCGCAGCACGGCATAATGCTGGGCGAGACCAACGACCGCCGGTGGGTGGCGGCGGTGATGCTCGGAGTCATCGCGTTGCTGGTAGCATCACTCGCGCAGGATCCGCTGACGGTGCGCGAGGTACAGTACGTGTTCTGGGCACTGGTGGCGCTGATGGTGTTGCGGGGGCGTGAGGCGGCCGCGTTCAGCGCGACGGATGATCGCGCTGCACGACGTCGCGGTGCAGGTAGCGGATCGGGCGATCGGTGTAGTGCTCGGGAAGAACAGTCTCGGGGTTGAGCCATTCCACCAGCGCGGCGTAGCCGAGGGTCTCTGAGTCATCGCACAGGTAGTGCGGGACGACGGCCATGATGTGAAACTGCTCGTGCAGATGAAAGGTGAGAGTGTGGTCGACGAGCTGCCCGTGCACCACGGCAACGACGTAGTCAGGCGCCTTCATCTGCCGCGCATGGGTGTGGTAGTCGCGTAACCGCGCACCGCCGCGCATGCGCCGCAACTGCGTGCGCCGCGCCAGATCCTTCTGCGCGCTCAGCAGTTGATGACCGAGGCCGTGGCCCTGCAACGTCGGATCGACGATGACTTCGTTGCCGTAGAGCGTATGTCCGCGCACCGGATCGTGGTTGGTGAGCATGCCGTTGGCGGTGAACACTTCCCAACTGTCGAACATGTCGTAGCTGTCCCAATGGATGACCAGGGACGACGACATGCCCACGACCCGCTCCTCCTCGCCGTACACCCCGACGAACTGTCCCTCCGGGTAGACGTGCAGGTGCGATTCCAGCTGCGTTGGATTCCACGGCGGCGTCTCCGGGTACACCCGCCGACACAGGTCGCCGATTCCACCGAAATCGCGCGTTTCCGTATTGCGGATGCGCAGCGGAGACTCACCAGTTGCCAACATGCGCAGCCCTCTACCACGAATTCGGTAGGCCATCCATCGCAATTTGCGGGACCGTGCCGCATCCTCGACCGGTCGAGCAGCCTGCCGGACTTGGCAGTCTGCAGCGACCAATCCTGTCCTGAGGCTCCCCGAAGGGGGGAGCGGACCATAGGAATGACGTCGGCCGCAGGCCCTGGCGTGTGGCCTGGCAATGGAGTAGAGCCGACCGGGTCGATGAGTTTCCTCGAACGCTACGCCAGCTTCCTCACCCGCCACGCCATCGTGGTCCTGCTCGTCGTCGGCGCGGTGACGGCCGTGCTGGTGATCGGCATCGGCAGGCTGCGCGCCGAGTTCGACATGGAGAAAAGCCTGCCCGCGGATCACACCTATGTGGCGATCGATCGCGAGATCCGCCGCGAGTTTGGTGGCCGCAATACGGTGATGATCGCCATCGTCCCCAAGGAAGGCAGTGTCTGGCGACCCGACGTGCTCGCGGTTGTCCATGCGGTGACCCTCGACGCGCTGCGCCTGAAGAACGTCATCGCCCAGAACGTCGTCAGCCTTGCCGCACCCGCGGTGCGCTGGGTCGAGGAACGCGACGGACGGATCGATGCCGACTACTTGATGCGCGACCCGCCACGCACCGCCGAAGAAGTTGCGGCGTTGCGCGCCAAGGTCGAGTCCGATCCGCAGCTGCGCGGCCTGCTGGTGACGCCCGACGAACGCGCCGCCATGGTCATCGTCGATTTCTGGGAAGGCGAGACACAGGTCGCGCTCGCCGAGCGCGTGCTGCCTATCGCCGAGGCGTATCGCGACCGCGGCGTCGACATCTTCTTCGCCGGCGAGCCGATCGTGTCGCTGACCGACATCGAGCAGTCGACCGACGTGGCGCGGCGCATTCCGTTCACGTTCCTCGCGATCGCGCTCATGCTGCTGGTCTCATTCCGCAACCTGCAAGGCATGGTAATCCCCATGCTCACCGCCGCCCTGAGTACGGCGTGGGGTCTCGGCTTGATGGGCTACACGGGTCAAGTCATCGATAGCTGGAACGTCGCGACGCCGATCCTGCTGATCGCGATTGCCGCCGGACATTCGGCGCAGATGCTCAAGCGCTACACCGAAGAGGTGGAACGCCTCGGCGACAATCGTGCGGCGGTCATCGCTTCCACGGCGGCGATGGGACCGGTGATGATCGCGGCGGGCGGCGTCGCCACGTTGGGCTTCGCTTCGCTGGCGCTCACGCGGGTCCCGGCGATCTCTGCGTTCGGTCTCGCCTGCGCCTACGGCATCGGCAGCGCCGTGGTGCTCGAGATGACCTTCATTCCGGCGTTGCGCACGCTGCTGCCGGCACCGCGTCCGCGCCCGCATGCGAGTCGGATCACGGCGCGGCTGCTCGGGTTTCTCGAACACGCAATCCTCGACCGTGGCGGACGACTGGTCCTCATCGGCACGGCGGTCGCGCTGGCGCTCGCCGTCGCCGGGGCGTTGCGCATCCGCACCTACGGTCCGACCAGCGAGTACCTGGCGCGCGGGAGTCTGCCACGGGTTCACCTGGAAGAGATCCAGAAGCACTTCCCGGGCACGACGACGATGACCGTGCTGTACGAGGGTGCGCCAGGCGACGCGAAGAAGGTGGAGCTCTTGCAGCACATGGACGGGCTGCGCGCCGAGATCGAGCGGGATCCCCTGGTGTGGAAGACCGGGTCGCTGGCCGACCTGGTCAAGATGCTGCACAAGGTATTCGACCCCGACGCGGTCAACCCCTATAGCCTTCCCGAGGAGCAGGCGTTGGTCTCGCAGCTCATGTACCTCGGCGATTCGCCGGCCTTCGAGCGTTTCACCGATCGCCTTCAATCGAAGGGCCTGCTGGTCGCCTACCTGCGCGACGACGATTCGGCGCGTGTCGGGCCCTTGGTGCGCGGCGCACAGGCGTGGGTCGACGCGCACCCACCACCCGCCGGCGTGCGGGTCCTGATTGCCGGCGGCGGCGGGCCGACGGTGCTGGCCATCAACGAGCACACCACGCGCAGCAAAGTGCTCAACATGATCATGGTGCTGGCGACGATCTATGCGGTGTCGTCGGTCATGCTCGGCTCACCGCTCGGCGGGCTCTACGTGATCACGCCCATCGTCGCCACCCTGGTGCTGCTGCTCGGTCTGCTGGGCTGGACGGGGGTGCGCTTCGATATGGGCTCATCGTCGATGATGGCGATGGCGGCCGGCGTCGGCGCGGACTATGCGATCTATTTTCTCTACCGCCTGCGCGAAGAGCGGCGCCGCGCCGCCAGCGACGCCGAGGCCGTACATGCCGCGCTGCAGACCTCCGGTCGGGCGGTGATCTTCGTCGCCGCTAGCATCGCCAGCGGCTTCGCCGTGATGGGCTTCTCGCGCTTTTTTGGGCTCCGCCTGTTCGGAATGCTGATGCCCGCGGCGATGGCGATTTCCTGTCTCGCCGCGCTTTCGATCATGCCGGTACTTGTCCTCCGCACGCGACCACGCTTCCTGTTCGGCCAGCAACCCGGAACCCTAACCGCGACCGCGGCAGAACCGGCACCCTCGTAAGCTCTCCGGTGACGGTTGCGCCGCGGCGTCTTCAGCGGTCCCGAATCCCGATCGCCCTACCCTTTTGCGCGCCGCTGCGCCTGGTAGTGGGTGGCGCAGACCCCTTTGGCGACCTTCTCGCGCTCACATCCCGATATCGTGCAGCGCCGATCCTTCGGCACGACGATCTTCGGTGGCGGCTTCCAGCCCTGCAGCTCCTTGTCGGCGTTCTCCAGCCCTTCGTTGAGGATGGCGATCACGACCTCGGTCTTCTTGGCGCGCAGTTTCGCCGCCAGCGCATCGAGCCGCGCCAACAGAGCCGATGGCACCTTCACGTTCATGAGCTTCGAAACTTCTGAACCCGAGGTGTCCCGGCTGACTAAATCATTGAGTCCAAGCCTTGCGTTACCCATGC
>CAZTDK010000515.1:0-5086 GCA_964611965.1 uncultured Binatia bacterium (SeqCode)
TGATGTCGCGCCGCACACACAACCTTGTCGAGAATCTTCTGAGCAGCGTCCCGGAGCAGCTCAAAGCTCCTTTTCGGGAGGTCTTGGGAAAAGACCATCCGGAGGGCCTGGCGCGGAGCGAGCGCCGGCGGCTGCAACGGCTTCTCCCAAAGACACCAACGGTGACGACACTGTACGGGAGGCCGTGGGTCGTGACGGATGCGCCTTCGTTTCTCGGCGCGCACCATGACATCTTCGTGGAACAGCAGTATCGCTTTCGACCCGACAGCGCCGCACCACGCATCCTTGATGTCGGGGCCAACATCGGTGTCGCCAGCCTTTACTTCGCGCGTCAATATCCGACGGCAAGAATCGAGGCGTTCGAGGCCGACCCAGCGCTCCACGAGATTCTCGTGCGCAACCTCTCCGTGCATCACGAGTGCGCCAAGGTGCGAGCCCTGTCGACCGCGGTCTGGACATGCAATGGGACGATCCCCTTTCGTTCGGATGGCGCCGACGGCGGTGCGATTCATGAACAAGGGGCGATGCGCGTCCCTGCCTTGCGGCTTGCGGACGTGCTCGCCGAATCTCCGGTCGATTTCATGAAGCTCGATATCGAAGGCGCGGAGTGTGCAGTGCTCGACGACTGTTCAAGCAGCCTCCGAAACGTCAACGCTCTGATCGTCGAATACCACGGTCCATCCGGGGCTCCGCCGCAACTGGGGCGGTTGTTGCGGATCCTTGAGAGCGCCGGGTTTCGCTACCACCTTCACCCGGAGGGCATGTCGAATCCGCATCCGCTCGCCGGGATTGTTTCGCCCGGTCGGTTCGAGCTCCAGGTAAACATCTCATGCATCCGGGAGTAGCAGGGGTGTGTGGCGGTCTTCGCCGCCGCGTCGGGGCTGGCGTCGGTCGATGGCGTCGTGCAGGTGCCCGGGTGCTTTCCGGCCCTCGGATGTACTCATTGCGCAATCTGATTGCACCATCGACGGAACCGGTGAGCCGCATGTTTGGATGGGATCGCGGCACGCCGATCGATCGAGTGTATATGGAGGGATTCCTCAAGAGTCATGGGGACCGGATCCGCGGCGCGGTGCTCGAAGTTGGTGAGCGCACCTACACGCTGCGTTTTGGCAACGGGGTGATCACCTCCGATGTGCTCCACGCCACGGCCGACAACTCCCAGGCCACTCTGGTTGGCGATCTGGTGTCCGGGCGCGGACTCGAGGATGTCGCGTTCGACTGCATCGTGCTGACGCAAACACTGCCCTTCGTGTCTGATTGTCGCGCCGCGCTCGGTACGCTGTACCGCGGGCTCCGCCCTGGTGGATGTCTCCTGGCAACGGTTCCCGGTCTGGCGCAGCTGAGCCGCTACGATCAAGAGCGCTGGGGTGACTACTGGAGGTTCATGCCGCACGGGTGTGCGCAGTTGTTCGACGAGCGCTTCGGGCGCACCAACGTGACCATCTCGACTTATGGCAACCTCTATTGTGCGGCGCGTTTTCTGGAAGGCTTTTGTGCCGAGGAAATTCCGGCGCACCTGTTGCGCGTGCATGACCCGGAATACCCCATCACCATCGGTATCGAGGCGATCAAGCGATGAACACGACCCGTGGGCTGCGTTCCGTTCTGCGCCCTCTCCGCCGGCGCGCGCGCGAGGCGCGGAGAGCTCTGCAGGGCGTCGTCGCCCGGAGCATGGCACGGCCCGTCGTTCTGCTGTTTCATCGTGTCATGCCGCCGGGGCTGGACCCCCAGTTGCTCGCTGTGCGTCCGGCGGTGTTCGAGGCGCAGCTCGCCATGCTGGCGACGCGCTATGAAGTCCTGCCCCTGGCGCAACTGCTGGAAGAGGCCCGCCAGGGTCGATACGGGCGCCGCCGTGTCGCCATCAGTTTCGACGATGGGTACTGCGACAACTTTCGGATCGCCGCGCCCATACTGCGGCGCTACGCGTTGCCGGCGACGATCTTTGCGGTCGGTGCGCCGCTGGTTTCCGGTCATGAGTTCTGGTGGGACGATGTGGAGCGCGTGCTGCTCTCGGCAGCGACGCTGCCCGAGACGTTTCACTTCGAGGGTAGCGAAAATGCCGTCAGCTTTTCACTCGGGGCGGAGCGCAAATGGATGCAGGGCGAAGCGGCGAGGTTCCTTGGTTGGAACGTGACGCAGGAGGCCCCGACTCGCCGTCATATGATGTACCTGCGGCTGATGGAGATCGGCAGACAGGCGCCGGTAGACTATCGGAACCAGCTGGTGGCGGCGTTGCGCAGCTGGGCCGAGCTGCCGGCCGGCGCCCGGCGTGACCACGGCAGTATGACCGTGGACGAAATCCGCGCCGTGGCGGCCGAAGGGTTGATCGCGATTGGCGCGCACACCATGAACCATCCAATGCTCTCCGCGTTGTCGGCCGCACAGCAGCGCGAGGAAATCGTTCAAAGCAAGGCGCTGATCGAGAGACTAACTGGCCAGACCGCAGCGGGCTTCGCCTATCCGTATGGAGAGCGGTCGCACTTCACCGCCGAGACGGCGCAGTGCGTGCATGACGCTGGCCTCCCATGGGCGTGTGCCAACGTTCCGGGTGTCGTCGATGCCGACTGCAGGTTCTTAGAGGTCCCGCGGCTCCTGGTTCGGGATTGTCCTCCCGAGGCGCTCGCCGACATGATCGACCGCCGAATCTACTGACCTGCGGTCGGCGTCTTTTCGGCGCGACCGCTCCCCGTTGGGTCGCTAGGGGATACCGTCGCGAGCCGCCTCCAACCTTGTAGTTGCGAGGTATTTGACAAGTTGGTGTGCTGCGCCCCCCAAGCCCCCACGCCTCCAGTATGCGAATCCTTCTGATCAATGCCTATGACGTGGCTGGCGGGGCTGAGGCGATCTGCCGCACGCTCGCCGAAGGTTACCTCAGCGCGGGGCACACGGTGACACTTGCGGTCGGCTGGCAGCAGAGCACGTTGCCGTATGTGCGTAGAATTGGCGACGACCGAACGGCGTCGACGGCGGATCGCGTGACCGCCTGTTTGGCGCGCTATCGCACCCGCGTGCGCGGCGTTGGCCGGATCGAGCGTTGGTTCACGACCGCACGGGCGCCGTTGCGCGCGCTGCGAGCGCACCGCGGCATCGAGGAGTTCGACTACCCGGCATCGCGCGCGCTCCTGCGTGGCGTCCCCGGCCACTGGGATCTTGTGCACCTGCACAATGCGCATGGCGGCTATTTTGATCTCCGTGCGGTGGCGCGGCTGAGTTGGCAAGTACCGGTGGTGGTGACTCTCCACGATGCCTGGCTTCTGGCCGGACACTGTGCCCACAGTCTCGGCTGCCAGCGCTGGGAAACCGGGTGTGGGCGTTGCCCGGATCTCGACGTGTATCCACCTATCCGCAGAGATGGCACGCGGATCAACTGGCGCAGGAAAAAGCGCATCGTCGATGCATGCCAATTGTACGTCACAACGCCATGCGAGTGGTTGCGAGTCAAGGCATTGGCGTCGCTGCTCTCCGGGGCCATCAAGGCGAGTCGTGTGATTCACAACGGAGTCGATCTCAACGTGTTTCAGCCGGCTGATCGGCGCGCCGCCCGTGCTTCCCTGGAGCTGCCCGAGGAAGCGGACATTGTGATGTGCGCGGCCAACGGCCTCAAGGGCAACAAGTTCAAGGACTATGGAACGCTCGTCGGCGCGGTCACGCGACTGGCGCACCGCCGGCGGCGGCCACTGATCTGTCTGGCGGTTGGCGACGGTGGTGAGACGGTGACCGACGGCAACATGTCGGTGAGGTTTGTGCCCTTCGATTCCGACGTCGCGAAGGTTGCGGCCCTGTACAACGCCGCGGATGTCTACGTGCACCCCGCGGTCGAGGACACGTTCCCGACGTCGATTCTCGAGGCCATGGCCTGCGGGCGTCCCGTGGTCGCCTCCAACGTTGGGGGCATACCGGAGCAGATTGACCACAATGTGTCCGGTTTCCTCTGCGAACCGCGGCAGCCGGAGGCATTGGCGACATTGTTGGAGCGCCTGTTGGAGGATGCGGCGTTGCAGCGGCGCATCGGCGCGAGCGCACGGCGGCAGGCGGAAATGTACTTCGGACGCGAGCGCTGTCTCGCGGACTACATGGATTGGTACGAGGAAGTCCTTGCCCGCGCGGCGCGCCCCGCCGCAGCGCCCGGCGGGGCGCACGACGAATAGCGTGGTTCCCATGATCCGTGTGTTTACAACCGCATATCTCGAGAAGAATCCGGCGCGATCGGTTGAGTACCGGGCGTGCTTGTCGCGCAACCTGGCCTGCCACGCGATCGACGAAGTCTGTGTGCTGGTGGAAGGCGAACACCGGGTCGGGCTCAGGTCCCCCAGGCTTCGTACGCGCAAGATTTCCCAGCGCCCGCAGTACGCCGACTATTTCGCCTGGATCGACGAGCTGGCCGCACCGGACGATATCTCCGTCATCGCCAACGGCGATATCCTCTTCGATGCGCAGCTTGCACTCTTCAAGGTGTGGGAGTTGCCGGCGCACGTCGTGCTGGCGTTGTCGCGCTGGGACGTGGCGCAGGATGGCACGGCCAACCTGTTCGATCGCAACGACAGCCAGGATACCTGGATCCTCCGCGGTCGCGTGCGCCCCGTCGTTGCCGGTTTCCAGATCGGTGTGCCGCGCTGCGACAATCGTATCCTCTTCGAGCTGCAGCAGGCTGGGTATGAGGTCATCAACCCGGCACTCTCAATCTGCAGTTTTCATCTGCACGATGGGATGCGGGGCGAGTTGGGTACCGAAAACCTTCCCCACTACGTGCCGCCGCCGTACCGCTATTTGTTTCCGCACAATCTGTGGTCGCTGCCGCGTACCTGCTGGCACAACCTCCGGCATCCGGCCTGCCGGCTGGGCTGGCAGGTCGATCGGCGGCGGCTGTCCGCCACGCTGCCCGCCCGCGTACTGCGAAAGCTGTCGAGGGCGGCGCGATCCTCGCTGCGCGCCGGCGCACCCCCGCACGGTGTGTAGAGGCGACCTCGTCGGTTCATCGATATGCGACTCAACTACATCACCGGCGAGTCCCTGGCGCAGGTCGGCGGCGGCTGGAGCGGGCTCTCGTACCATCTGTACCGCGATCTGGCGAACGACCGCTCTT
>CAZTDK010000516.1:0-5079 GCA_964611965.1 uncultured Binatia bacterium (SeqCode)
GCCGCCGTGAAGCACGGCGAGGATCCGATGTTCGACCCAACGTTCAAGATCTGGGGCTACGAAACCAACTGGGGCAGCTTCGCCCAGTTCACCAAGGTGCAAGCGCACCAGTGCATGCCAAAAGCGAAGCACCTCACATGGGAAGAGGCCGCGGCGCCGACGCTGGTGGTCGCCACCGCGTATCGCATGCTCATGGGCTGGGCTCCGCACACCGTACGGACAAATGACGTCGTCCTCATCTGGGGCGCCTCCGGCGGGCTGGGTTGCATGGCGACGCAGATCGTCAAAGCCCAGGGCGGCATCCCGGTCGGCATCGTCGGCGACGATCGCAAGAAGGACTTCTGCATGAAGCTCGGCGCCAAAGGCGTCATCAACCGCAAGCAGTTCAACCACTGGGGCATCATGCCGCACTGGAAGGATACCGAAGCGTACAACAAGTGGGCCGCCGGCTGTCGCGCTTTTGGAAAAGCGATCTGGGACATCCTCGGCGAGCGCCGCAACCCGCGTATCGTCTTCGAGCACCCCGGCGAGGACACCGTGCCCACATCGATCTTCGTGTGCGATAGCGGCGGCATGGTGGTGATCTGCGCCGGCACCACCGGCTACAATGCCGTCGCCGATCTGCGCTACCTCTGGATGCGTCAGAAGCGCTTCCAGGGCTCACACTTCGCCAACGACGAGCAGTCGTACGCGTTCAATCAGCTGGTGCTCGACGGCAAGATCGATCCCTGCCTGGCGCAGACCCACCCATTCGACGAGATCCCTCTCTGTCACCAGCTCCTGCACGAGAACAAAGCGCCCGAAGGCAAGATGGTCGCGCTGGTCGGCGCGCCGAAGGCGGGAATGAAGAGCAGCGACAGGTGACGAGTGACGAGCAGGAGGAATCGTAAGGGATGAATATGTGACAAGTGACGAGCGGGATTCTTCTCGTCACTCGTCACTCATCACTCGTCATTGAAATAGAGAATCCCGGGAGCTGCTGCGGCGGTGCCGCCCCGCGGGCGATACGCGGGCACTCCCGGGACCGATGGCGCCTGGGTCCCCAGGCTGAACCATCAAGTGGTCGGCGTGAAACGTCACGTCCGGTGATCGTGAACGACAGTGCCGCCCGCGCGTTGACCTCCGCTTGTGCAGCAGTCGCGCGGCGCCCGGTCGCTCCGTGTCACCCATCACCCTGTGTTCGACCTAAGGGGTCACCACCTCACAGATCGCCGTAGGGTTACACATCGCTGGACCACCTCCTTTCTCGGCGTCCACACCGAGCAACGGGCCCGATCCCCGTCTACCGGACACCAGCCGCCGACTGCCGGCCTCCGGCCCGGTCCGTCACCGAGAGCTCCCTTTTGAGCCTTCCGCAACCATGAGGCCTGTGTCGACCTCGAACCGGTGATTCCTTGGTACCATCGGTATTGCAGTTACACTAGCGAAAATTTGCGGACGATCGTTTGAGGGCGATGGGCGTGGGGGGCTTGTGGGCTTGGACAATAGACGGCACACTTCTTAAGCCCTCACGCCCAAAGGGCACGCCCGCACTTCACGTTTCACGCGGCGCACAGTATAGAAGCGCCGTGGCCAAGTATCAGGATTTGATTGCCGACGAGGACGGCCTGCTGGCCACGACCGGTCATGCCTGGGCGTTCGGCAACGGCGTGACCAGCGAGCAGATCCTCGCCGCCGAGCATCTCGGCCGCACACCGGAGGCCGCCGCCACCTTTGTATTGGCCGCACTCAATCCCAGCTTCGCCAGCCAGGTGGCCGCAGGCGACTTCGTCGTCGCCGGCCTCGACTTCGCCGGCGACGCCGCAAACCGCGCCGTGCCCACGGCCTTCAAGGCGCTCGGCGTGGCCGCCGTGATCGCCCGCTCTTTCGGCCACTTCTTCCTGCGCAACGCCATCAACGCCGGCTTGCCGGCGCTCGTGGTCGAGGAGACCGCGGCGATCAAGACCGGCGACCGCTTGCGCGTCGATGTCGAGGCGCATGTCGTCGCCAATCTGAGCTCCGGGGATCGTTACGTCGTCCGCAATCTCGATGACGAGGCCATCGCCGTGCTGCGTGCCGGCGGGATCATTCAGCGGGTGCGGCAACTCAAACCACCGGCGTGAATGAGCATCACGAAAACGCGAAAGGGAGAAAACACGAAAAGAGAACGGAGCCCTCCCCTTGCCTTTCGTGATTTCGAAATTTCGTGCTTTCGTGATTCTCTGACCTGAATAGCACAGGATCGCATGTACAAACTGATTCGGCCGCTCCTGTTTCGCCTCGATGCGGAGCACGCGCACCATCTGGTGTTCAGGGGGCTCGTGGCATGTGAGGCGCTGCTGGCGCGCGCCGCGGCACCGCGCCCGTGGACGCATCCGGCACTCGAGCAGCGGCTCTGGGAGATCCGCTTCCCCAACCCCATCGGCCTGGCCGCCGGCTTTGACAAGGACGCGCGCGCGCCGCACGTCTGGCCGCTCCTCGGGTTTGGCTTCGCCGAGCTCGGCACCATCACCGCGCAGCCGCAGCCGGGCAACCCGACACCGCGAATGTTTCGGCTACCGGACGATCGCGCCCTCATCAACCGCCTGGGCTTCAACAACAGCGGTGCCGATGCCGTCGCACGCCACCTCGCGCACCGGCTCGGCGCGGCGCCGCCGCAAATCCCACTCGGCATCAACATCGGCAAGTCCCGCGTTACCGCGCTCGCCGACGCCGCCGACGATTATGTCCACAGCTTCCAGCGACTCGCACCGTTGGCGTCGTACCTGGTCGTCAACGTCAGCTCGCCCAACACCCCGGGCTTGCGTGATCTCCAGTCCGAAGAGCAGCTCGCAACCCTGTTGGCCGCGCTCGTCCGTGCCAATGCGGCATTCGCCGACGCAGCGCGGCGCGCACCCGTACCTCTGCTCATCAAAGTCGCCCCGGATCTGGCTGACGAGGGCCTCGCCAACATCGTGCGCGTGGCACACGCCGGCGGTACCGCGGGCTTGGTGGCAACCAACACGACCATCCGCCGCGACGGCCTGCGCACCGTCACCACGGAAGCCGGAGGTCTCAGCGGCGCCCCCCTGCGCAATCGGGCCACCGACGTCATTCGCATCTTGCACCGGCTTGCCGGACCGACCTTGCCCATCATCGGCGTCGGCGGCATCTTCAACGCCGCGGACGCTTACGCCAAGATCCGCGCCGGGGCCTCACTGGTGCAGCTCTATACCGGGATGATTTTCGAAGGGCCGCGCCTCGCCCGGCACATCGCAGAAGGTTTGGTCGACCTGCTGCAGGCGGACGGCTTCACACACATCAGCCAGGCAGTCGGGAAGGACGCGTGAGCGTTCCCGCGCACCCGCCATCAGTCCACCGACCCGCGCATGGCTGAAAGCACCATCCTCCGCGATCTGGTGATCCTGTTCGCCGCGGCGTTGCCGATCGTCCTCGTTTTCCAGCACCTGAACATTCCATCGGTCGTCGGTTTCCTCATCGCCGGCATCGTCATCGGTCCACACGGTGTCGGCATCATCGCCCAGAGCGCCGATGTGGAGAGCCTGGCCGACATCGGCCTCGTGCTCTTGCTGTTCGTCGTCGGCCTCGAGCTGTCCTTTGCGCAGCTGGCGCGCATCGGGCGGCTCGCCGTCTGGGTCGGTGCCTTACAGATCGCCGTCACCAGCGTGTGTGCGACTGCGGCCGCACGCGTGGCGGGCCTGCCGTTTGCGGAGTGCGTGGTCATCGGCTTTCTCGCAGTACAATCGAGCACCGTCATCGTCTTGAAGATCCTGGCCGATCGCGACGAGATCGACGCGCCGCACGGGCGGATTACTGTCGGCGTGCTGCTCATCCAGGATCTGTGTTTGGTCCCGATGGTATTGCTCACGCGCCTATTGGCGGCGCCCGCCGGAGCCTCAGCAGCGACGGTGCTCACGGTCTTGGCGAAGGCCGCCGGGGCGGTCGCCTGGATCGTGGTAACGGCGCGGCTGCTGCTTCCGGCGGCCTTGCGCCTGATCGTTGCGCTGCGCAGCCGCGAGTTGTTCACCGGCGCCATCATCTTGTTCTCGCTCGGCACGGCGTGGCTGGCATCGCAGTTCGGCTTGTCGCTGGCGATCGGCGCGCTGATTGCCGGGCTGGTGATCTCCGAATCGGAGTACAGTCACCAGGCCATCGCCGACATCCTGCCCTTCCGCGACGCGTTCAACAGCATCTTCTTCATCTCGATCGGCATGCTAGTGCACGTCGACTTCCTATGGGCGCATCTGGTGCCGCTGTTGGGCGCCGCGCTGCTCATTCTGGCCATCAAGGCGCTGATCGTCTGCGCCGTTACCCTCCCTTTCTACCCGTCCTTCCGGGTCGCCGTCATCGCCGGGGGCTCGCTCGCGGCGCTCGGTGAGGTCTCGTTCGTGCTCGCGCGCTTTGCGCTGCCGTCGGGCCTGCTGCCGGAGGCACACTACGAAGCGTTCGTCGCGGTGGCGGTGCTGACCATGCTGGCGGCGCCGTTCCTCATCCATGCCGCACCGCGCGCAGCGGCGCGGCTGCAGGGCTGGCTGCGGCTCAGCGAGTCAGCGGCCGCGGCGCCGGTGCCCCCGACCGGCAATCATGTCGTCATCATCGGCTACGGCCTGAACGGCGAGAACCTGGCGCATGTCTTGCGGCAAACCGGGTTGCCGTATTTCATTCTCGAGATGGATCCGGAACGCATCGATACCGCACGGCGGCGCGGCGAACCGATCCTCTACGGCGACGCGGCGCGTCCCGAGGTCTTGCGCCAGGCCGGTATCAATACCGCGCACGCGGTCGTCGTGGCGATCTCCGATCCGGTGGCGACGCGGCACATCGTCGCGCTGACACGGCAGAGCAACGCGCAAGTTCCGCTCATCGTGCGGACACGGTATGTTGCCGAAATGGACGAGCTGCTGCGTCTCGGCGCCACCGAAGTCATCCCGGAGGAATACGAAACCTCGGTGGAGATCTTCGCCCGCGTGCTGCGCCGCTTGCGCGTGCCGCGCAACGTCATCGCCTTGCAGATCGAACTCATCCGCAAGCAGGGATACCGCATGCTGCGCGGCCTGGAGCTGCCGCGGCAAACGCTCGACCAGCTCAGCCACATCCTGG
>CAZTDK010000517.1:0-5079 GCA_964611965.1 uncultured Binatia bacterium (SeqCode)
GTGGTCTGAAGCTACCGCGCGAGAACTGATGACTGGTTAGCGATTGCCGATAACTGATTTCCCTACGCCCAATCGTTCCGCGGCACGCACCAGGTCGGCGAGGGATTCGGCACCCATCTTCTCCATGACCCGGGCACGATGCACCTTAATGGTGTGCTCGCCTGTGCCGAGGTCGGCGGCAATTTGTTTGTTCAACTGGCCGGCGACGACGTGGTGCATCACCTGGCGCTCGCGTGGCGTGAGGCTGGAATAGCGTTGCCGGAACACGGCCATCTCTGCCACGACGTCGCGCTGTTCAGCGGCGCGTTGCAGGGCGGCGCGCACGGCGCGCAAGAGGTCGGCGGCATTGACCGGCTTGGTGAGGAAATCCACCGCGCCAGCCTTGATGGCCTGCACGCTCATCGGGATGTCGCCGTGCCCGGTGAGAAACACGATCGGCAGCAGCGCGCCTGCTGTGGTGAGCCGTTGCTGGAGCTCCAGACCATTGAGTTCCGGCATCGCGACATCGAGCACCAGACAACTTAGGCCTGCGGCGCGATACGACGCGAGAAAGGTATTCGCCGAGGTGAATCCGCGCACGGCGAAGCCCTCCGCTGTGAGCAGACGGGTGAGCGCCTTCAGCATCCCCGGCTCATCATCCAGCAGAAACACCGTGCCGTGGGTCGCGTTCATGGCTTCCCTTCATCCACGGCCGGCAGTTCCAGGTGAAAGGTTGTGCCGCCGCTTGCCGTCGTAGGGGTATCTGGAACGTCTGCCGCGCCACGCGCTTCCGCCCACAACCGGCCTTGGTGCGCTGCGACGATGGAACGGCAGATGGACAACCCGAGGCCCAGGCCGTGTTCCTTGGTAGAGTAGAACGGCTCGAAAATGCGTTCGGCGTCCGGCGGCAGGCCGTGGCCGGTGTCCGAAACGGAAATGCGCACCGCCCTATCGCGGTGCGTCGTCGCCAAGGTCAGGTGCCGGCGGGCGGGCGGATTGGCGGACATCGCATCGCAGGCATTCAGGATCAGATTGAGCAACACTTGCTGGAGCTGGATGTGATCGCCCAGGACCTGGGGCACGTCCTCGGCCGCGCTGTGGTGGACCGTGATGTCGTGTCCGATGAGATCATTGCGCGCGAGCCGGAGCACTTCATCAATAATGTCATTCACGGTCAGCGGCTGCAGGGTGGTCTCCCCACGCTTGAGCAGCGAGCGCAATCGTCGGATGACCTCGCCCGCTCGCTGGTCTTCGCTGACGATGTCCGCGAGGATGTCGCGTGCCTCGGCGAGATCGGGCGGTTGTTGCGCCAGGAGGCGCTGCGCCGCCTGCGCGTTGGTGAGAATGATGGCCAGCGGCTGATTCAGTTCGTGCGCCAGCGAGCCCGACAACTCACTCAGCATTGCGACGCGCGACAGGTGCGCGAGTTCGTCGCGCTGCCGCAGTGTCTCGGCTTCCGCTTGTTTGCGGGCCGTGACATCGGTTGAAATCCCGCAGACGCCATACATCTTCCCGCCAGGGTCGAAGAGCGGGAACTTGGCCGAGAGGTACGTATGCCTGCCATCCGGCTCATCGGTCACTTCTTCGACGAAGACCTCCGCACCTGTTGCCATGGCCTCGAGAGAGGACGCCCGGTGCGCGTCCGCGATCTCTTTTGGCAGGAAATAGTGACTGGTCTTGCCGATCAGGTGTTGGCGCGGCACGCCAAACACAGATTCAAACCTGCGGTTGACCAGCAGGAGACGCCCTTCCAGATCCTTCACGTAGACGAGCGATGGAGTGCCATCGAGAATTTCCTCCAATTGGTGCTCGCGCGCGCGCAGCTCATCCGACAATTCCGCGGCCCGGAGCGCCTCACGGGTCATTTCGTAGCTCATCGCCGCGACGATGCCCATGTAGAAAAGACTCGGCGTCAGCGGCCAGTGGATGATCTGCCAGAGGACCAGCACGGCCTGCATTGTCCCGGCGAACACGAAGAACAAGCTGCTGCCACCCACCACCAGCGCCTGTTGTCTATCGCCGCGTCGCCACACGGTGGTCGCGGCGTCTGCGACGAAGACTACCCACAACACCAGACTCAGTTGTCCGACGAGCATCCACGGATTCGATATCCCCTCGCCAACAGAGACAGATTCGCCAAGGAATGGGACGTGGCGCAGCCCGGTGACCTCGCGGTAGTTGAGATTCTGCCCCACAAGGAAATTGAGCAGCAGCGTGAAAGTCCGCGCCACACAGATTGTCCAAGCGAGCCACGGCCGACCGGCTCGCAGATGCAGTCGCACGAAAAATACGAGGGATACGATCACCGCCCAGGCCGGAACATGGAGCCAGCGCAGGGCCGTGCCGAATTGTCCCGGCGTCTCCGCCCGCATCATCCACAACTCACATCCCGCGAGGGCCGCCGTCGCCACCGCCATCAGGGAAAAGAGCAGATTGGCCCACGCCGTGGGTTTCTTGCACCAGATCAGCACATGCATCGCCGCCACCGTCAGACAGGCGGACACGATCATGGACCAGATGCCGCAGACCCAACTCATGGGGTGCCGGGAGACGCGGGGCGCGGGGAGAGCGGCAGCAGCGATGCGCGGCTACGGACCCCACGGAAACACTGCCTCGCGCGCTGGAGATTACAACCGGCCATTTTCAGCGGCGAGGCTAGCAAAGGCCCGCCACCGCACCAAACTGGTAAGATCAAAGAAGGAGGTGCGGCGGCCCCCGGTGGTGGCGAGTCGTTCCCTACGCGGCGCGCCCTTTCCACAGGGCGGCGTCAATCGCCGAGAGGATGTGCACGGCCCAACCCAGCATCCCGAGAGTACTGAGCCAAATGATTCCCGCAAAGATGAACCAACCCAGCGTCGCCAGCATTCGTCCCTGAGCCAACTGACCCAGACCGGGCACGATTACGCTCGCAATTGCCGCGATGACACCCCTCGCGGCAGGTCCGCAGAGAGGGGTGTGCGCCGTTCTGCCGAGCGCCAAAATGCCACGCGAGCCCGGCCGCGGCAGCACGTTCACGGCTTCCGCCGTGGAGACGCAGAAGGAATGTTAGTGAGCGCGGTGTTCCGCCCGCGTCGGATCGGGGTCTGCACTGCCAGTCGCCATCGACGCAGGGCGACGACGGACCACACCGCTTCGACGACACCAAAAGGCCAAGCCCCCTGCAGGAAGCCATATGCCGAGCCCAGCGCACACGACGCCGCGAAGGCCGGGATGAACCACACGCTGCGGTCCTCCATCGCGTAGCACACCAGCATCATGGTGACTGCGAACAAACCGAAGAGCGTCAGGGCATCCACGCACGCACCCTATTTCATCTGGGCGGGGCGGGCGATGCGACCGCCAGCTCTTCGTAGCGCTTGCGCTTACGCCACAGCGTCGAGGGCTCGATGTCGAGCACCCGCGCGGCTTCTTCCAGCGTCGGGGAATGGGCGATGACGCACAGAATGTGCTCGCGCTCGATCGCCTCCAGGGTGTAGTCCCCGCCGAGCCGCGGCGTCGAGGTGGCCCGCGCCGCAATTCGTTCGGGAAGTGCCGCGGGCTCGATGACCTGCGTCGGCCACAGGATGACCGCGCGCTCGATTGCGTTGCGTAGCTCGCGGACATTGCCGGGCCACGAATAAGACAGCAGTGCCTCCTCCGCGGACGCGGACAGCGCCGGCGTCGGCCGCCGCGCCGCGCGTGCCGCGAACAGCACGAACCGGCGCGCCAGGCGGACGATGTCCTCGGGGCGCTCACGCAGCGCCGGCACGCACAGCTCCAACACGTTGAGCCGGTACAGCAGGTCTTCACGGAAGCGGCCGGCGGCCACGTCGGCTTCGAGATCCCGGTTGGTTGCGGCCACGATGCGCACATCGGCGTGCCGCGTCTGATTCTCCCCGATGCGCTCGAATTGCTTCTCCTGCAGAAAGCGTAACAGCTTGGCCTGGAGTCCCAGGGAGATCTCGCCGATTTCATCGAGAAAGAGCGTGCCGCCTTCGGCCGCCTCGACGCGTCCTGGCTGATCGCGTATCGCTCCGGTGAACGCGCCTTTGGCATGGCCGAAGAGCTCGCTCGCCAGCAGCTCCTCGGAAAGCGTCGGGCAATTGACCACCACAAACGGCTGTGTTTGACGCGGACTCTGGGCGTGCAGGCAGCGCGCCAGAACGCCTTTGCCCGTGCCATTCTCACCGCGCAGCAACACCGGTGCATCTGCGGTACCGGCGCGACGAATCAGGCCGAGTACCGCGAGCATCTTTGGCGACTGCGTCTCCAGGTCGGCCTCGGGCACGGCTTCGCGCAGCTGTTGCTCCAGATCGGCGACGCGGCGCAGCACCGCACGCCGCTCCGCCACCTGCTCGACGACATGCCGGATCTGCAGCGGCGTGAATGGCTTCGGCAGATAGTCACTTGCGCCTCGTTTGATCGCTTCCACCGCCGTGTCGATGGTGGCATAGGCGGTCATCATGACGATGGTGAGCTCCGGGCGCTCCGCGAGCAGCCGCGGCAGGACGCTCAAGCCATCGACTTCGCCGAGCCGCAGATCCAAGAAGGCGAGATCAAACGCCTGACGTCCGAGCGCGGCCACAGCCACGTCGGCGGATGGCACGGCGGTCACCTCGCAACCGATGCCCTCCAGGCACAGCGACAACGTGGTGCGGATGTTCTTTTCGTCGTCGATAACCAGGACGGCCAGCGGCGCGGGTGCAGAGGCTGCGGCTGGGTCGGGCGGATAGGGATCGCAGACAGCGCCGTTGCTCGGTGCCGCTTCGTCGAGAGGCGGCAATGCCGTGATGTTGGTTGGCTCAGTCATGAACGGGTTCTCCCTGGGTTGATCCGGTGTGGATCTGCTGGTGCACACTGTGGCGAGAATCGTGCCGACCAAGCGGACACCGGAGGCCATGGGTTCATAGGAGCAAGACGCATCTCAATTCGCATTCGTGCATCGTTCGATCTGCAGGCTTCGAGATACTGAGGCACCCAAATGGCAGAAAGCAAAAGGCAGAGGGAAAGGCGGATCGCAAAGGGAAGGTAGTTGTCCTTGAGGGCCGGGAACCTCAACGCGCTTGAGTTATTGATCCGGCGGGTAAATGGTTTCACGCGGCGTAGCGGACCGGCTTGTGC
>CAZTDK010000518.1:0-2035 GCA_964611965.1 uncultured Binatia bacterium (SeqCode)
GAACTCGAGCCGCGCCGGGCTCCATGCGATGCGCCTGAGGATCCGCGGCGCATTCAAGGCTCGTCGTGCTGCGCCAGCGTCAGCTCAATGGCGACCGCGGGGCGGGCGTGGGGTGGGTCGCCCTCTTTGAAGAACGCCCCGTTGACCACCAGCGGCGTCTCGCCTGGCCACCATGCGACCCGCCGGTAGCCTTCGCCACGGAAGCCGGGTTTGCGGTAGACAATGCGGGCGCGCGAGAAGTAGAGGCGGCGCAAGTCCTGCCCGCGTTGCCGCAGATGGTCGGCGACAAAGACCTCCATCATCCGCAGATACTCGATACCGGTGACGTGGCGGTTTGGATCGGTCTGCCCGTAGTGCCACACGGGAGTTGCCGTCTCGCAAAAGTCGGGCGCGGTGGCCTGCGGCAAAAGGGCTTCGACCGTGGGGAGCTCGATGACCCGCGACGGCGCCGGGCCCAAACCCATATCCGCCGGCAGTGTGGTGACGCGGCGGCGGGCGGGGTCGGTGTCGTAGCGGGTGAACACATTGATCAGCCGGGCGCGCGCCACGATGGTGTCGAGATTGCCTTCGCGCAGCAGGACCACGTGCTGGCCTTCGCGCACCAGATGGTGGATGCCACCGGTGGCATCGATGGTCTTGGCAAGGAACGTCGCGCCACGCACCTGCAACGTGGTGTGCGCGTCGAGCGCCACGTCCGCGGTTTCGATGTCGATGAAGTACAACGGGGTGAAGATTCCGGTGAACTCTTCGAAATTCGGACGGCCGAGGCGACGATGCCAGACCCCGAAGTGGGCGCGGGCAGCGTAGTCGGGAATCGCCGACAGCTTGAGCGTGCGGCGCTCGGTCAGGTCGGGGAAGCGGACCGGCTCACGCAAGCGGACGCGCACCACACGGTCGGCGCGATCTGCGGTGTCGGGAGGCGGTTTCGACATTGATCTTCTCGGGTGGGGAATTCGGGATCAATCGGCAGCTACTCTTACCGGCCCGTCCGTGCCCAAACAAGCGGTGCCGGCACCAGCCCTACCCCCTTGACGACCATGCCATGTGACAGGCTAAACTCGCGTTTGCGAGGATGGTTTGAAATGACGCCGCCGAAAGCAACGTGGGATATCGAGAGCCGGACGATCATCGCTGCACGCGGCCGGCAACTGTGGGCCCAGTCGGCGGTGCACGGCGGCACTCCCTTCCATTTCAGCGTGCCCAGGACCGCCGCATCAGGTGGCCCCGCATGACCGCCGAGCCTACCGTCTTCGTCGTCGATGATGATCCCGCCATGCGGCAGTCGCTGCGCTGGCTGCTGCAATCGGTCGGACTCGCGGTGGAGACCTACGGCACCGCCGAGGCGTTCCTGGCGACCGTCGACCGCGCGCGGCCCGGCTGTCTGGTGCTCGACGTTCGCATGCCTGGTATGAGCGGGTTGCACTTGCAAGAAGAGCTCAAGAATCGCGGTATCCTGCTGCCAATCATCGTCGTCACCGGTTACGCCGAGGTGCCGACCGCGGTGCGCGCGCTCAAAACCGGCGCGATCGATTTCATCGAGAAGCCCTTCAGCGACCAACACCTCGTCGAAAGCGTCCGCCACGCGATTGCGCTCGACCAGGAATCGCGGGTCACTGAGGCCGAACGCGCCGAGGTGACCGCCCGTCTGGCCTCGCTGTCGACCCGTGAACGCGAGGTCATGGAACGCGTGACCGAGGGCAAGGCCAACAAGGTGATCGCTATCGACCTGGGTATCGGCGAGAAAACGGTCGAGGTGCACCGCGCCAACGTGATGCGCAAGCTGGGCGTCAGTTCCGTGGCAGCGCTCATCCGTCTGGTTCTTCTGGCTCGCGGCACTACGGGGAAACCCTAATCACCCTTTGGGTAATTCCTAACTCACATGACGCCCTCGGATGAGGTAAACGAGGGCGTGTGTGGCGGTGTGTTGGATGAGGTATTGCCACTCTAACGCATAGTCACCGAGCTGAGCAGGGTGGTGGGCCGCTGCATCCGCGGCCGACTGGAGGGTGTCATGTTGAGGCAGGGTCGTGGTACT
>CAZTDK010000518.1:2045-5076 GCA_964611965.1 uncultured Binatia bacterium (SeqCode)
GGCGCGGCGCTTGCACCGTGGTCGATGGCGATGGAGGCACACGTGCTGGCGGCCTGTCTGGGCGCCACTCCGAGGGTTTCGCTTGCAGCGGACCGTCAGCCTCTGTGGCCCGGGACGGTTCGTGCCGTGCACGGAATGTTGCAGCAGCTGAGCCAACGGGAGGCCCAAGTGGTGCGCATGCGCTACGGAATCGGCACGCGCATGCATTCGGTCGCCGAGGTTGGCGAGCGGCTGGGCGTGATGCCCCGCCAGGTTGAACGCATCGAGCTCCGCGCCTTTCGCAAGCTGCGCGACACCTCGGTCGCTCAGGAACTCCACGAAAGGCCGGCGCCCTTCGGGGACCAGCGTCCGTCCGGACGTCAGCCAACGCTGCCCGCGGAGCCATCGCGATTGCCGGACGAACCCATCTCGAATCCCTGGGACGAAGTGTGACGCGCACCCTCCGGCACGGATCACCCGATCCGCACGTGTTGCTGATCACTGACTAGCGAGGCGCGCCTCCGACCAACTGAAGCATGCGCGCCTCGCGCTGATGGATGATCGCGGATGGCAGATGACTTGTCCTGAGGCGCCCCGAAGGGGGGGAGCGGTCCATAGAAAAGACGCCGGCCGCTGGCCCCGCCGGCCTTACGCCAGGAAGTTCGCCGACGCCGGGTCGGTCAAGTAGTCGTACCCGCCAAGAATACTCTTTGCCGTCGGGCCGCTGAGTCCCAGCCAGCGGTTGATGATCTCGCCGTAGATGTGGCGAAAGTCGAGTTGGAAAACGGCATTGCCGTCGTCATCGAGATTGGGGGTGTCGAGCTCCGGATAGGCGCCGTACACGCCACCGACGAGGTGCGTGGCGATCGCCGACTCGCCGGCTTTCGGTCCAATGACGAATTGCGGTGCGGCCGTGCCATGGTCGGTGCCGGAGTGCTGATCGTGGTCGCCGTTTTCTTCGACGCGGCGGCCGAACTCCGAGAAGGTCATGAGAACCGTGGTCCCCTTGAGCACCGCATCGCCTTGCACATCGGCCCAGAATGCCGACAATGCTCGGTCGATGTGATGCATCAGTGAGCCGTGGTATTCGCCCGGGAAGCCGTTTTGCACCTTCGTGGCGATGGCGGTGTTGGTATAGCTGCCTTGGTCGGTGTGTGTATCGAAGCCGCCGATGCTGACCCGGAAGATGCGGCAGCCCAGGGGCTGGTTGCCGGGTTGCGCGCCCTTCATGAGTGCGAACACCGTGCGCAGGTTGCGCGCCAGCGTGAAGTTCTGTCGCACGCCGGACACGCCGAACGCGCCGCTGCCATGCAGCAGCCCGTTCAAGTTGGTGGCCAGACTTTCATTGGCGCTGCCATAAAGGTCGACCTTGTCAGACGCGGTGGAACCGGTCGCGCCGATTGATTTGAGAAAGCCGGCGGCGTTGTTGACGGCGTTGCTGTAGATGTTGCTGAAACTGTTGCGGTAGGCGCTCTTGAGTCCTGCATTGGTGATGGCGTCGCTGACCGGGAAGACGAGATCGCTCAAGCTGTCGAAGGCGAAGACCGAGGTGTTGCCATAGAACAGAGGGTTCAGCTGACCCTCCGTGTCGACGGCCGGCACCGCGCTGCTGGAAGCACTGCACAGCGTATCAACGGTCCGGCCCATCCAGCCGCTCCCGGGGCCCACCAGGCTGGGATCGGCGCGGTACCAGATGGTCGAGGAGACGTCGTGCGAGAGGTTGGGATTCGGGTAGTGCACACCGCACATCACGGCGAGGTTTCCCGAATCGTACAAGGCCTTCAGACCCACCATATGCGGGTGCAAGGCGAGCTCCCCATTGTGCAGCGGGTCGTTGCCAATCTGGGTTGCGGCCAGGCTGGATTGCGCGATGTTGATGCCGCCTGGGAGGCGGACGGTGTCGTAGGCGGTCCGGTTCTGGCCGGTTCCGTCGCTCTTCGGGATCACCATGTTGATCCCGTCGTTGCCGCCCTCGACGTGCACGATCACCAGGTTGACCCCGGTCTCGCAGGGGTCGAGCGTTGCCGCGGCCTCGCGGACGCGCCACCAAATCGAGGGAAAAGCCGATGCCGCGGACACTGCCACGCCGGCCTTCATGAATTGTCGTCGCGTGAATGTCATCGCTGCTCTCCTTCGTCGGCGCGGCGTTCAGTGGACATGGTAGTCCGGAAGCGTGAGGATCAGGTTGAGGAGTCCGCGCACCTGAACCTGCACATAGTCGGGGTTGGTCAAATCCAACGCGCTGTCGTCCGGCCCCAACCACAGCATCAGCTGCGTGCGCGTCGCGTCGTCGACGTGGAAGAGGCCGAGCAGCGTCAGGAAGCGATCCACCACCGCCGCGCGCGTCGTCGCCTTGGTGTCGAGGAAGGAGTTGACGTTGTGGCCGACGTCGGAGTTGCGACTCTTGTCACCGGCGGCGAGGTCGCCGGCAAAGCCGTAGCGCTGCAGCATCGTCTGCGTGGTGATCCACGACAGGTTGCCGCGCCAGCTGAAGACGTCGGGCGGATTGAACAGCTCCTGCCCCATGTTGGCGAGCGTGCCTTGACCGACATTCTCCCGGGTCGAGCCCCCGAGCTTGCCGCGCAGCATCCGCAAGGATCCGACCACGTATTCGACCGGGCCTTTGATGGTGCGCGTGGTGTCGGCGTAGAACTCTTCCCGCATGAACATCGCGTTGAGGACCGCGGCAAGGCTGTAGTTGTTGGCCACGAAGACATCGGCGAGGTCGTCGATCAAGCTCAGGTCGGTGCGCGCGGTCCCCGCGTTCACCTCCGGGTCGTAGGCGAAGAACTTCCACAGCTTGCGGACGATGTAGCGCGCCGCGGTCGGTCGATTTTCGGTGTCGAGGTGATTGAAGATACCGTCGATGAGCACCGTGTACTCTTCCTCGATCGGCGAGTAGTGGGCCGGAACATGAATGAGGTTGGCGGCATTCTGGGTCGTTTCGCCGGGTTGCGACTGGTAGACGAACTTCTCACCGGTGTCGTGGCGGTAGCTCGGAATCTCGACGATGATTTTCCCCTTGTCCTCGCGAAACCGCCACCCGGTGAGC
>CAZTDK010000519.1:0-5069 GCA_964611965.1 uncultured Binatia bacterium (SeqCode)
CTATTAGGTCGCGACACGATGTCTTCGCTGGCGTTGTAGCCCTCGAAATCAGCCACGGCGAGGAGATCGGTGTAGTTGTCGCCGAGCAACGGTTTCAGTACACGGGCCGGTAACGTGACTTGAATGGCGGCGCACAGAGCCGCCGCCCGGCTGTCACCACTCATCGCCCCGTCCCACGGCTGCAGCTCTGACCGCACCCACGCGAGATCGGCATTACCGCCATCACCGGCTTCAAGCACCAAATCGCGCACCGACCTGGCGTAGAGTGAAACGCGGTCGTTCTGGATGACTTTGAAATCGTCGACGCTCAACCGGCGTTGGGCCGTGAGCAACTGGACGATGCGATCGCGGCGCCACGGCGGTATCCAGTCACCGTTGTATGGCACATCGGCGACTCGGTCGTTGGCAGTGACGATGTAGTGTTCAGGCGGGTTTTGGATGTGCGGCAACCGGTCATACGGAATCATGCCGCGCCATTCGAACTCGCCGTTTGCACACGGCATCGGGTACTTGCCGGTGAAGCCGTGACGATCGGGGATGGCACCAACGACGTGCCAGCCGATGTTCCCGCCCTCGTCTGCCCACACCAAGTTGAACACCCCGCCCGTAAAGTGGCGGTAGGCTTCGACCAATTCGGTGCCGTTGCGTGCATGTGCCGCTTCAATACTTGTCCACGCCGTCGCTCCTGGTGGAGCGGCGAAGCGCAACGCGACCGGGTGGCGATCGCGCAACGGCAGCGTGGTCAGCTCCGTGTCTCGCGGGCTGAGCAGGTCGTCGATCAGCGGGCCGTGCCGGGTCGAGCGGATCACCTGGATTTGGTCCGGCTGTCCCTTGACACTAATCGTTACCGGCCGCTCTTCCACCGGCAGCCACTTCTTGCGGAACAGATACTTCGTGCCGTCGGGGGAGAGCTCCTCGAGGCACAGATCCATCACGTCGGCTTGAACGTTGGTTATGCCCCACGCGACGTGCCCGTTCGTCCCGACCGACACCGACTGAGAGCCCACCACCATTGCTCCCGCGCTGAATGTGTCCGGAGTGCTGAGCACGGCTTCGTACCAGATGGACGGCAGGCTTTGCGGGAGGTGCGGGTCATTGGCCAGCATCGGCTTGCCGGAAACGGATTTTGTGCCGTCGACCACCCAGTTGTTACTAGCGGCGATCCCCGTCCTCAGAGCGCTCGGAACCATCAGTAGACCAAGCCCCGTCAATCGTGTGGCCCGGAGGAAAGCGGTGGTTGGTTTCGGGGGCGGCTCGAGCGGGAGACCGAGATCTACAGGCATCAGCTCTGCAAGTGTATCCGGCGGCAAGCTCCGTGCGAGGTTGAGGTACAGCACCTCATCGTTGAGATTGGCTGCCAGCAGCAGCGACACCGGGAGCGTGCCGGCGATCATGTCAACCGCAGAGACTCGACGCGGTTTGATGCCGAGCAGCCAGAAGGTCAATGGCGGCCGATCGCCAAGCTCATCGATCCAGGCGTTGACACCTTCAGAAAACGCCTCGACCTCTGCCCGCACCTCCGGCGGATACATCTCCAAAGTTGCACGGGCGAAGCCTTCCGCATCGATCGTGCGGAACACGAGGTCGCTGTCGACGAGATCCGGCCCGACCACCTCGGCCAAGCGCCCCTCGGCAAGGCGGATACCTAGCTCGATCTGAAACAATCGATCCTGCGCCTGCACATACCCGAGTGCACGCGCGAGGTCGCGTCGATTGCGCGCATGAATGTGCGGGATGCCGGCCGCGTCGCGTTCGAGGCTCACCGCCTCGGTCAAGCCAGGCAGGACGAGCGTGCGCGCCTGACCGCGCAGTCCGCGACGCGTCAAAAAGCAACCCGCAACGGTGAGCATGATCGCCGCGCCAAAGACTGCCAAACGCATCGCGCGGTGGTGAAGGAACATTGCGGGTGGAAGCTCTCACAGCTCAAGGGCGGCGGTCAAATGTATGGAGCGAGAAGAACTCACGAGGGTTCGACGCGTGTACTCTTGGACAATGCAGCCCGCGATTCGCGTTCTCCTCGGTGGCCTGGGCATCGTCCCTTCGTCTCTATAAGAACCCCGGAATGAGGCGCTTCGTACGCGCACAGTATGCACAGTAGGCTGGGCCGAGGGCGCTCACGAGCATGGACTCCTCAAGCTGGATTCGGTGAATCACGGCGAGGGTGATCGGTATTATGAGAACGGCCACGCTGAGCCAGTTACCGAAGAACACGCCGAGTCCGAGGAACGCCAGCAACAGCCCCGTGTACGAAGGGTGCCGCACGTACCGATACGGTCCTGCGGTGATGACCGGCTGGCCTTCGTGAATGGCGATGTTGGTGGTGAAGAATCGGCCGAGCGTCAGGATGGCCGCCCAGCGAAGAACTAACCCACCGAAGAGCAGACTCGCCGCCGTCAGTTCCTGGATCGTTACAGAGAACGGGAGACTCGTCGGCCGATAGTCGGCGACCGCAATGGCCAGCACCACGCAAGCGGTGATCACAAGCCATAACAACCGCAACGAGCCTCGATCGTCGACCTTGGCTGTCCGTGAGCCCCGCTTGACAAGGGTCACGGCGATTTCGGATGCAGGGAAAAACAGGATCGCAACTCCAAGAACGGTTCGAAGGGTCACCGGACAGCTCCAGCGTCTCGACGATGCCTAACGGCTCTCCACCTTCAACAGTTGCTCCGACCCCAGTCTACCGAGTGGGCTCCGCCAATCCCAACAGGCGAGGCAGCAACCGTGTCCTTCCACGGCAAGCGCGGCCGCATAGCCGGGGACAGGGGGGAGCTCCTGTAGAGACCAACGTTGGGCTTCGTCCGGATCTCGTCGGGTACTCAGCAGTGCCGCGGGGTCCCCGGGAATCAGGGACACGTCAAACTGGTCCAGCGGGAGTGAAAGGCCTTTGCCTCTGGCTTTGATGTACGCCTCTTTGCGACTCCAACACCGAAAAAATGCTGACTCCCGCAAGTGTCCCGGGAGCGCGCGGAGCGTGCTGATCTCTTGGCGCGAGAAAAACCGCTCCGCGATCTGCTCCACTTCCAGGTCGCCGCGAATGAGCTCGAGGTCGATGCCAACCTCCCGAGCGCGCGTCACTGCGTAGAGGGCCACTCCGCGAGAGTGCGAGACGTTGAAGCGGATTGCCGCTGTACCAGATTCCCATGGCAGGCTCGGTTTTCCGTAGGAGCTGTAGCGGAACGCTACGCATTCCGGTGCGCGGTTTGCGTAGCGGCCGAGGATAGCTCTCAGCACTCCACGCGCGACGATGAAGCGCTCGCGGTCTCTGGGGAAACAAAAGCGATCGGCCTTCGTTCGTTCATCTGCTGCAAGGGTGTGCAGGAAGCTCTCGATCCGTGACGGGGGCTCGTCGAGAGTCGCTCGCCAGACATGCACTTCGTTACCACCCAACAGGAGAGCTTGCGGTGGGAAGCACCACGGCGGAGCAGGAGAGGTGGTGGCTGTCATCTACAGTCTCATACGCTTGCGCGCAGTTCTTGAGAGAGCACCTCAAGAAGAAGACGCTCAGTTGTGTTCACGAAGAAGTGGTCACCGGGAAACCTGCGCGACGAAAAGGAACCGGTTGTTTGCTCACCCCAGGCGTCAAGATCGCCTTGGCTCACGTCGGGATCCAGTAAGCCGCCAAAAGTGGAGATGTGGCAGTTCAGCGGAGGCTCGATGGTATACACGTATGTTTCGTACATCGCGAAATCTGCCCGCAAGAGAGGAAGGACGATCTCCATCAGCTCTGCGTGCTCGAACACCTCCTTGGGCGTACCGTTCAGGCGACGCAGTTTCGCGACAAACTCTCTGTCCAGCAGGGTGTGCATGGGCAGATCTCGCTGCGGGATCTGCGGCGCACGACCGGCCGAGATAAAGAGACGAACGGGGTGCAGGCCATGCTGTCGGCGGAGATGACGGGCCAATTCAAAGCCCACCAATGCTCCGAGACTGTGTCCGAAGATGGCAAAGGGCTTGTCCAGAAGTGGACAGACGGCTTGGGCAAGGGCCGGGATGAGCGCTGAGAGTTGAGTGAAGGGAGGCTCCATCAGCCGAGTTCCTCGTCCGGGGAGTTGAACCGGACAAACTTCGACATCCGCCGGCAAGCCGTCCGGCCAGGTGCGAAAGCTCGCGGCGCTGCCTCCTGCATACGGAAAACAGAATAAGCGGAGGCGGGCTTGAGGTTTCCGCTCGCGGCATGCAATCCAGCGGTCAGGAGCAACGGTAGTGGTCATTGGCACTCGTGCAGAATCTTGTGTGCGTACTCTTCCTGCTTTCCCATGGTCTTGCGCAGGCTGAGCGGCCGCATGTCGGTCCACGATTCGCCAATGTGGCCCAAGCACTCGGCCTTCGATCCGATGGTACCGGCATCCCTCCAACCAACAGGGTTCTCCCGCTCCGCAGGCCAGATCGAGTACTGTTCTTCGTGATTCACGACGACTTTGTAGCGCGCACTGTGCGTGTTGCCGTTTCCATTCATCGACCGCTCCTCATCAATCAATTGACTGGATCGACGCCATCGGCGAACCGAGTCTCACCGCAAGCATTTTGCTCGAGGCAAATCGTCAGCTTCTCGGCCAAGGCTTCAACGTGGGGCTGGTAAACCATGTTGGCGTGATTGCCCGGAACGACGTGGACGTCCACCCCCCCAGCAGCCCACTGACTCCAGCCGAACGTGGGGTCAGGGGACGAACCGGCAGCCGGCGGCCTTTCGGCGGGCCCGCTCCCCGTTGAGTCGTTCCGGGTTTCCAAGTCCGACGTGGGCCCTGCCTCGCTAGCCTTGAAGAGGGTGACGCGGCCCGCGTAGCGATGGAGGACGTAATTCCGCGTCGCTCGAAAATCGGCCTTGCAGAGCTCGAGAAAACGCTGCGCTTGGAACGCTTGAATGTCGGAAGGCACCAAGCCGGCGCTCTTCGCCTGCTCCAACACACGGGTCAACAGTTCGTGCTTCGGAAGCCGCGAAAGGGATTCCCACGGGCCCAGCGAAAGACCGAAGTAGCGGACAACGTCGACCAACAGCGTCGCTTCAAGATCCTCCTCCGCAAGGTTCTCGTCGAGAGGTGGAATCCGAGCATCCAGTAAGGCAAGCA
>CAZTDK010000520.1:0-5061 GCA_964611965.1 uncultured Binatia bacterium (SeqCode)
TGAAGGCCGACGGCAAGGCGCAAGATCTCGACGCGTCGGCATGGGAAGACGTCAACCATCGGCGTGACCACTGCGTGCATCTCTTCGACGTGCTCGACGCGTGGGCGAAAGAATACTCCGTCGCCGAGCTGGTCGAAGGCGCACAGCTCCGCCGCATCCCGTACGCGGCTGTCGTGCCGCCGGAGACGCTGCCGGCGAATCCGCAATTGGTGCACCGCGGCTTCTTCGTACCCGTATGCCACGAGGAGCTCGGCACAACCCTCACCTATCCTGGCGCACCTTATATTTTCAGCCGCACCCCATGGCGCATCCGCCAACGTCCACCGCTGCCGGGGGAACACCATGCCGAAGTCCTTGCCGAATTGGAGGACCGCCAGCGTGCCGACCATATCCCCGTGGGCCAAGGAGACAAGGACGGCGCGCCGCCTCCCCATGCCCCACGCGCCGCTCGCAGGGCGCTGGCGGGCATTCGCATCATTGACTTCACCTGGGTCGTCGCCGGGCCGGTGGCGACTCGCATTCTTGCCGATCACGGCGCCGAGGTGATCAAGATCGAGCGCCGCGACGCCACCGATTTTGGTTCGCGACGCGCCGGATTGACCGGCAACCTCAACCGCGGCAAGTCCAGTATCGTGCTCAACATGAGCACCGCGCGCGGCATCGAGCTGGCACAGCGGCTGATCACCACCGCCGATGTCGTGATCGACAACTTCAGCGCCCGCGTCATGCACAACTGGGGTCTTGACTATGCACAGCTGCGACGCCTCAAGCCGGACATCGTGGCCGTCAGCATGTCGGGGTTTGGCCATAGCGGCCCGTGGCAAGACCATGTGAGCTACGGCCCCACACTGCAAGCACTGGCCGGATATACCTTCAGCATGCGACCTCCCGGCGGCGAGCCCGCCGGCTGGGGCTTCTCGTATTCCGACATGGCCGGCGGCTACAACGGCGCGCTCGCCGTGCTCATCGCCTTATGGCACCGCCGCCGCACCGGCGAAGGTCAGCACATCGACCTCTCGCAATTCGAAGCCCTCGTCACCCTTCTCGGGCCCCGCCTGCTGGAAATTCTCAACGGCACAGCTTTGGAAACGGCGTCCGCCGGACTGCAGCGCGCAGCGGTGTATCGATGTGCGGATCTGCCGGGTGACGGGCCGGCACGCGACCGATGGTGCGCGCTTTCGCTATCGAACGATGTGCAATGGAAACGATTCTGCGCGACCCTTGGCGAACCGGCGTGGACTCGTGACGCACGCTTCACCACGGCCGCGGCGCGGGCGCTCCACCACGAGGCGCTCGACACACGCATCGAGGCATGGACCTGCACGCGCAGCGCCGAAGAGGTGATGTCACGCCTGCAGCGTGCGGGTGTGGCCGCCGGTATCGTGGCGAACGCCGAAGACCTGTGCCGGCGCGACCCGCACCTGCAGGCACGGCAATACTGGGCCCGCATCGCCACGCCGGAAGGAGACGTGGTGGCGTGCGACGGCATCCCCTTCAAGATGTCAGAAACCCCCGGACGCGTCGCACAGCCGGGTCCCTTGCTGGGCGAGCACACCGATACGGTCCTGCGGCGCCTGCTGCATCTTCCCCCCGAGGCGATTGCCGCATTGCGCGCCCAGCGCGTGGTGGCGTAAGAGGGGGAAGAGAGAGGAGAGGAACATGCTGCGCCAATTCAAGACGATTCTCTGCCCGACCGATTTTTCCGAGGAGTCGCGTCACGCTCTCGAATACGGCGCGAGCTTCGCCAGGCTCTCCGAAGGTTCGCTGTTGCTGGCGCACATCCTGCACGATCCCACGTCCGAAGTCTTTCATCCCGAGGGCTACACGCTCAGCTTCGAGCAGGCGGCTCAGCATGCCCAGGCGCTGCTCGAGGAGGTGCGCGACAAACACCTGGCCTACCCAAAGTGCGAGTTGTACGTCGAGGTCGGCGATCCGTTCGAGCAGCTCATGGCGCTCGCCCGCAAACGCAAGGTCGACCTGATCGTCACCGCCAGCCATGGGCGTACGGGTCTCACGACACTCGTTCTCGGCGGCGTCGCCGAACCGCTCATTCGCAATTCCCCGTGTCCGGTGTTTGTGGTGCGCCGCGGAGTGTTTTGACCGCCGGGTCCGCGCCGCGTTGATGGAGGTGGCAGACCTCCGCGCCGAACAACACGATCGACCAACCGACATACACCCACGCCAACAAGATCGGCAGCTGCCACAACGCACCATATACCGCGCTGTAGCGCACCGTCCTGATGACGAAGGTAACGTATCCCCACTGCGCGAACTGCCACAATGAGCCGGCGACCGCGGCGCCGACGATCGCCGAACGCAGGCGCACGTGGCAGTTCGGCAACACGGTATAGAGCATCGTGAAGGTGACCCACAGCAGCCCGTACGGGATCAGGCGCAACCCGAACAACAGGACATTCCCGAGGTAGAGCTGCTCGAAGAAGTCCCACGCCAGCGTGCCGCGGCGCAGGAAGGTGGTGCCGGCCAGAGCCACCAGCAACATGACCGGCGTCGCCACCGCGACGCCCAGGAACGCGCGCACCTTGCGCAGCAGGGGTCGTCCGGGAATGTCACCCCAAATGGTATTGAAGCATAGCTCCACGTTGCCGAGGATACCGAGGACCGCCAAGACGGCGCCGAGACCGCTGAGCACGCCGACGGCGCGGACGTTGGTCTCGTCGATGAAGCGCACGATCGGAATCGAAACCTCCGCCGAGCCGGCGCCAATGGTGCGGATGATGAACGGGGTGAGGCCACGATGGAGCCCGAAGGCTTTGATCACCGAGAACAGCGCCACCAGCAGCGGCACCAGCCCGATGAGCGTGTAATAGGCCAGCGCCGCGGCCCATTGAATGCACCGGTCGCGCCCGTAGCTCACCACAACCGCCAGCAGCAACCGCAGCCAGCGTTCGACTGCACCCGCCGCGCCGGCATGCCGTCCGGACCGCGAGCCCGCTGCCGTGCGCACAGAGGTGTGGCGCTTCAAAGGCGATGTGCCTCAGGCGACGCGTGCCCGCCGTTCCGGCGTTGCACCGCGACCGCACCACTCGATCACAAAGGCCTCCAGCAACAGGGCGGGATCCCCGCGGGACGACTTCAGCCGCGCGTCGAGATCAGCGAGCGTGCGCAATGCCGTGCGCAGCGCCGCCGTACGCAATCGTGCCGCATCTTGAAAGCGGCGAAAGAGGACGAACGGATGCGCTTTGCCGAACGCCTCGAGGGTCGCGGCGTCGACACGCGGCAGGACCTGACTCTGGAAGGCGTTGAACTGCACGTCAGGGCGCCAGTGGCCGCGCAGCGCGCCGTCGAGGCACTCGCGCGCAATCAGCAACAGGCGGACCTCGCGGGCGATCATTGCCAACACGCGCAGCGGCGGCTCGCCCTGCTCGAAGAGGCCACGCAAGAGCGGCAGCCCGCGCACCAGCTGGCGGGCCGCCAGCGCACTGGTGAAATCGAAGATCCACGACTCGGCCATGTCGCGGACCATCACACGCACGTCCTCTTCGGTGATCGACGCCCGGTCGCCGACATAGAGACAGAGCTTCTCGAGCTCCATGGCCAGCAACGCCGTCTCCGGGCCGGCGCGGCGCGCGATCAGCTCGTGCGCCCCCGGCGCCAAGCGCTTGTCAAACTGGGCGACGATCCGGCGGATGAGGTCGTCGACCGTGTCGCGGCTCAACGCCCCGCTGCGCTCACGGGAGACGCCACAATCGACGACCGCACCGATCTCGCGCAAGCGCTTCACCACGCGCTTGCGCGCGTCGACCGCGGCGGCGCTGAATACCAGCGCGCTGTCCGGCGGTAGGCCGGCGTCGAGAAACTCGAGCAGCGCGCTGCTGTCGTCACGGTACGCGCTCACCGTCAGATCGCGCGCCACGCAGGCGGCCTGCGCGGCATCCAGCACGGCCAGCTGCTCGGCATCCAAGTCGTCGCCGAACACCTCACGGACGCGCGTCTTCGTCGCGCCGGACCAGCGCACACTGCTGAATTGCTCTTGCGACCAGCCGGCCAACGCGACCAGCGTCAGAAGCTTCTCGGCCGCGTCGAGCTGCCGACCTTCACTCCACGCAGCCAGCAGTGCGGCGGTCAGATCGCCGCGCTTTTCCCCGGACAGGAACAGTGTGGGTTCGCGAACCCATACCACCTTCACCCCGGTAAAGAAGCCACGCATGCGCAGACTGTCGAGGATCGTGGCGATGGGCGTCGTCCGCCCGTCGTAGGTCTCGAGGTTGAACGCACGGCGCGACTCCGGCACCAGGACGTCGAGCAGCTGCTGCACCGCCGTTCGCGTCTCAAAGGGCTCGCCAATGAACAGATAGACGGGTTGATGTTTCCCCGACTGCGCCGCGCGCACCAGCGCCGCCAGCTCAGATGGGCGCGGCGCAGCGCGGTCCGATGCAGCCATGGAGACGGAACCTATCGCGCGCGCGCCGAGAAGTCATCCCTCCGCCGCGCTGCGACTGCACTACCGCTTGCTGGGGTCAGACGATCGGCTTCTAGTCGGAGCGTGCGCTCCTCGGATGCGATCGCGGCGCGGCATCTTGGAAGCAGCACCACAGCGTGGGCAATCTGCAAGACCCACCCGATCGCAAGACGGATCATTTGGAAGCCGTGAAGACGTTCTGTGAATCGTCGCGCGCCTGGCAGCGCACGGTGCACATTCGGCAAAGCAAAAAAGGCGACCGCAACGATCGCCCTCTTTGCTTACCAAAAACCCAAACGATTACTTGTGTAGGTGCTTGTTGAACATGGCCTCTGCCTTTTGAGCAGATGCCTCGGCGCGTTGTGCCGCGTCCGCAGCACTCTTCGCAGCCATTTCCGCCTTGTTGGCAGCCATCTCCGCCTTGCTGGCAGCGGCTTCGATGCGCGCCGCCATCGCTTCGTCGGCCTTGCTGGGCTTCGCCTCGCAGCCGGCGGTTACGCTGGCAAGCAGTACAAGCCCCACTAAACTCGCTCCAACTCGTGTCGTTCTTCCAATACGCATATGACACCTCCTTCCCGTCACTGGTGGTCCATTACCACATTCACCACATGCTCATTGCACAAAAGACTTCAGCTCGCAAG
>CAZTDK010000521.1:0-5057 GCA_964611965.1 uncultured Binatia bacterium (SeqCode)
CGCCCGGGGACACGTGCTGCGCTCCCGCAGCGACACCGAAGTGATCGTGCACGGCTACGAAGAGCGCGGTACGGAGTGCGTACGCGAGCTGGACGGGATGTTCGCGCTGGCGATCTGGGATGCGCGACGGCGGCGCCTGCTGCTGGCGCGCGATCGGCTCGGCAAGAAGCCGCTGTACTATTACGATGATGGTCGACGCTTGCTCTTCGCCTCGGAGTTGAAGGCGCTGATCACCGATGCGACGGTGCCCCGCACGCTGAATTGGGACGCGGTGGGCCAGTTCCTTGCACTCGGCAACGTCGCGGGGTCGCGCTCCATCTTTGCTGGCATTCGTAAGCTGCCACCCGGTCATTGGCTCGTCTGCGACGGTGCAGACATCGTGACGCAGCCCTATTGGGATTGGCTGCCAGCGTTGCATCGAGTTGACCACCGGCGCTCGGAGGCCGATTGGGTCGCGGATCTCCTGGTCGCGCTGCGTGCGGCTGTGCAACGCCGGATGATCAGCGACGTGCCCTTGGGCGCCTTTCTGAGCGGTGGGATCGATTCCAGTGCCGTCGTCGCGGCCATGGCCGCGGTCAGCACGCAGCCGGTCAAGACGTTCTCCGTGGGATTTGCGGAGCGGCGGTACAATGAGCTCGAATACGCCCGTGCTGTCGCCCAGCATTTCGGCACCGATCATCACGAGCTCATCGTGCAACCCGAGGCGGTGGCGGACATCCTGCCGCGACTCGTGCACCAGTATGATGAGCCGTTTGCGGACGCGTCGGCGTTGCCGACATATTACCTAGCCAAGCTCGCACGGGAGCACGTCACCGTGGCATTGTCCGGGGATGGGGCCGATGAAGCCTGTGCCGGATACGATCGGTATGCACAAGCGCTGCAGGAGCGGGCGGTGGACGCGGTGCCGCCGGCCGTGCGGCGCGTGCTGTTGTCGCCGCTCGACTGGCTGCCGATTGGGGTGCCGGGGCGGCGTCTCGGGCGGCGCTTGATGCTTGACCCAATGCAGCGCTACGCGTCCGCCATGCGGCACATGCCTGCGGAACAGGTGGCTGCGCTGCTCACCCCGGAAACGGCGCAGCGTATTACCAGCGACGGTGCTGCCCCCGTGCTCGAGGCGCTGCGACGGGCCGCGGATCTGGACCCGCTGTCGCGCATGCAGTATGCGGATGCCAAGGTCTATCTCCCCGATGACATCCTGGTCAAGATCGATCGGGCCAGCATGCTCAACTCTCTGGAGGTTCGCTGCCCGTTCTTGGACCATCACTTCCTCGAGCTCATGGCGACCGTACCGCCGCAGATGCGACTGTGTCGGGGGCAGGGAAAGTCGCTGCTGAAGCGGGCGCTGCGTGGGGTACTCCCGGAGCACGTGTTGCATCGCCCGAAGATGGGATTTGCCGTCCCCATGGCATCATGGTTCCGTGACGATCTGGCGTCTTTCGTCAGCGAGGTCGTGTTGGATCGGCGCACCGCCCAGCGCGGCATCTTTGCGCCTCGGGCACTCGAGAAGCTGGTGCGTACGCAAGCGAACCTGACCCGGGTGACGCCCCATCTTTGGGAGATCTTGGTCTTCGAGTTCTGGTGTCGGGCCTACCTCGATGCAGCGTGAAGCCATCTTGCTGGCTGTTGACGGCCTACCGATTGGCGGCATGGAGCGCCAGATCGTCGCACTGCTCGGCGGACTGCAACAGAGCGGTCGCTTTGCAGTCACGCTGGCAGTGCTCGATCGCGGCGGTGAACTTGAACCGGAAGCGGTCAAGTCGGCGGCCGGCGTGGTGCCTATCGGCCGCAGAGCACGCTTCGATTGCACGCCCGCCCTGTCGATGGCTTGGCAGGCGCGACGGGCACGGATCCGACTGATCCATACCTTCGGCTGGATGTCCGGGTTGGCTGGTTTGTTTGCGGCGCGCGCGCTACGCGTGCCGATCATCAACGGCACCATACGACAGACCCCGCCCGTCCTGGAGTTGCGCGATCGTATCGGTCGCTGGTGTGCGCGGCGGTCGGATTGGATCGTCGCGAACTCGTGCGCGGGACTGCAGGCTTACGGGTTGGCCGAGCACCCTCGCGCCCAGGTGATCGTCAACGGCATCGACTTAGCGCGTTTTGAAGGTGTCGTTCCGCAGGGTGGGGACGAGCCCACCGTCTGTATGGTGGGGAACTTCAGCACGCATAAAGACCAGGCGACGGTCATTCGCGCGCTGCCGGAGATTCGCCACGCAGTTCCGCGGGTCCGGCTGGTGTTGGTGGGCAATGACCATGGCACGTTGGCGGATACCCGCCGGCTGGCCCATGACCTCGGTGTCGGTGCAGCCGTTCAATTCATGACTCATACCGTTCACCCGGAGCCGCTCATCGCAAGCAGTCAGGTGTGCGTGTTGGTCAGTCCGAGCGAAAGCTTCTGCAATGCCATCCTGGAGTACATGGCGTCGGGTAAGCCGGTGGTTGCGACCGCGACATGCGGCGATACTGCAGCGCTGATTCGCGATGGCGGAACCGGCTTTTTGATCCCGCCGAAATCGCCCCAATGCTTGGCGGCACGAGTGATCGGGCTCCTGCGCGACCCGGAGCAAGCGCACCGGATGGGCCAAGCCGGGCGGCGCCAGGTCCAGTTGCTGACTGTCCCTCGCATGGTGAAGGAGTACGAAGCCCTCTATGAGCGTCTGTTGGCGCCGCCGACACCAGCAGCACTGGTGGGCGCAGATCGGCAGGCGACGCAATGCGCATCCTGATTCTGGCGCCGGGTCCGACGATTCATGGCGGGGTGCCGAAGGTCACGTCGCACCTGGTATCGGCGCTCGGGGGATTGGGCTGCGACGTGACCCTACACTCGTGGGGCCGGCATCGCGACGGAGAAGGCATCGCTTGGAAGATTGTACAACGGCTGGCGGACATTCGAAGCATCCGTTCTATCCTCCGACACGAACGGTTCGACGTCCTGCTCGTCGAAACGGCGCACGACTGGGCGACGCTGAGCCGCGACATCCCCTTGTTACTTGCGACGCGCGCACTGGTCCGTCGGAGCGTGCTGCACTTTCATGGGAGCTTCTGCGACCGGCTGGTGGCGCCGGGTCACATGCCGTTCAAAATGGCATCGGCGTTAATGCTGAAGCTGACCGATGCTGCGTTCGTGCTCTCGTCCGAAGAACAGCGCCAGTGGCAAGAGTTCTATCCACGCGGCCGCTTCTACCTGGTCTGCAACGCGTTCCTCCCGCTCGCGCCCGTCGATCCGGAGTCGGCCCGGCGCCGGCTGGCGTTGCCCGCGGAGCTTCCGATCGTGCTGTTCGCGGGCCGACTGATCGAGGCGAAAGGCGTTTCTGAGCTGGTAGATATGTTGCCGCGCGTGCTCGCACGGATGCCGGTCCATCTGCTCGTCGTGGGCGAAGGGCCGCTGGAGGTGGAATTGCGTCAGCGCGCAGCGCGGCTGGGTGTGGGCAATCGGCTGACAATTGCGGGCTACATAGAGGACGAGCCGTTCCAAGCAGCCTTCCATTGCGCCGATATCTTCGCCTTGCCGACGGCTTGGGCTGAGGGGTTCCCGCTCGCCATCGCCGAGGCCATGGGCGCCGGCCTGCCGATCGTCACGACGCGCTTTCGTGGCATGGCGGACCATCTGTGCCAAGGCGTCAACACGCTGTTCGTTCCCTTACGGGATCCCGCCGCGTTGGCCGACGCGGTGATTCGGCTGCTGGGTGATCCGCAGATGCGTACACGCATGGGGCACGCCAATCGCGAAAAGGTTCGGGAGTTCACTCCCGATCGTGTCGGACGCCACCATCTCGAGATCTTGCGCGAGGTGCTCGATGGCCAGACGCGGGACACCAAGCGGCCGCGTGTGGGATGACTGGCGCATTGTCTCGCGCGGCGCCACCCGCCGACCGCGCCCGTGTGGCCGACTCACTCGCGGCGTTCGCGGGCTGGCTGCGAAGCGTTGGCTATACGAGCTACGATCAGTATGACTTCTGGGCAACAACATACGGTATCTGGTCCAAAGGTCTGTATTACCGATACGGTCGGCTCGCGGCGCCGCTCGTGTTGCCGCTCCTCGCCGTCGACTGGCTCGTCCCGTCCAGCCGGCGCTGGGTCTGCCTCCCGAAGCGTTTCGCGATCGCGGATGCCCACTATCTGATGGGGTTTCTGGCACTCTACCGCGCCACGCGCGAGCCCACGCACCTCAGTGCGGCAAGCGCGCTCGCGGATGCGCTGCTTGCGTCAAGCATTCCCGGCTATACGGGACATTGCTGGGGATATCCGTTCGACTGGCAGACCAAGCGCGGCCTCTGGAAACGAAATACGCCTCTCGTGACTACTACGCCCTACGTCTTCGACGCGTTCGTCGAGCTCTATCAAACCAGTGGTGATCGCCATCACCTTGAGCTCGCGCGCTCGATCGCCGAGTTCGTGGCCAACGACATCCATGATACGGCGGTCGGCGATGGCTGGGCCGCCAGTTATACGCCGTTCGATACCTCCCAGGTCGTCAACGCCAGCGCCTATCGCGCCGCATGCATGGCGGAGGCGGCGCACCTCTCCAATGCCGACCGCTATCACCGCCTCGCGGCAGGCAACGTGCGCTTTGTCCTCGATCAGCAACGCCCAGACGGGGCGTGGCCCTATTCGGCGGATGATCCGTCCGACCAGTTCGTCGATCATTTCCACACCTGCTTCGTGATCCAGGGATTGTATCGTGCGTATCGCGTGCTCGGTGACCGCGCGATCCTGGACGCGGTGCAGCGCGGATATGCCTATTATCGGCAACGGCTCTTCTCTGCTGATGGTCGCCCTCGACCGTTCGCCGAGGCGGACCACAGGCAATTCCGGGTCCTCGAGTTGTATGACCATGCCGAAGCCCTCGAGCTGGCCTTGCTGCTGCGCCCCGATGTGTGCACCGATGCCCTGGTGGTCTCGATGGTCACGCAGCTACTGAACCTGCAGACCGCGCAGGGCCACTTCGTAACGCGCATTTCCAGCGGCGGCATCCGTAACCTTGTGCCCTACCATCGCTGGGCGCAGGCGCAAGCCTTCTGTGCCTTGTCCCGCTACTACGAGCAGCTGCGGCC
>CAZTDK010000522.1:0-5050 GCA_964611965.1 uncultured Binatia bacterium (SeqCode)
CCTGGTAGCGGGGCGCGCGCTGTGGTTTTATCCGAGGACATTGCTCTGGCCGCACGGGCTGACGTTTATTTATCCCCGTTGGGCGATCGATGCGCACGCCTGGTGGCAGTATCTCTTTCCAGCGGCGGCGGTGGCTGTCCTTGCCTGCCTGTACGCAACCCGTCGGTGGATCGGCAAAGGGCCATCGACGGCGACCCTGTGCTATGCCGGCATGCTGCTCCCGGCATTGGGGTTCTTCAATGTCTATCCGATGCGGTACTCCTTCGTAGCGGATCACTTCGCGTATCTGCCGAGCCTGGCGCTGATCGCGTTGGCCGCGGCGATTGGTGCCCAGCTCGTCGAGCGCGCGGGAAGCGCCAGCCGCGCCCTCAGCCTTGGTGGCGGCGCGGCCGTTCTGCTGTTGCTTGGAACGCTTACCGCACGGCAGTGCACGATCTACCATGACCTACGCTCGCTGTGGACGGACACCCTATCGAAGAACCCGGCCTGCTGGATGGCGCACAATAACTTGGCGATGCTGTTGGCTGGCGAGGGACACCGCGACGAAGCCATCGCGCACTACCAGGAAGCGGTACGGCTGAAACCGGATTTCGCGGAGGCGCACAGCAACCTCGGGGTCGCGTTGGTCGAGCAGGGCAAGATCGAAGACTCCATCGCGCAATTCCAGGACGCACTGCGCTGGAAGCCCGACGACGCCCAGGCAGACAGCAACCTCGGCAACGTCTTGCAGATGCAGGGACGGCTCGCGGAGGCGGTGGGACGGTACGAAGAGGCGCTACGGCTGCAACCCACAAACGCCGATGCCCACAACAACCTGGGAATCGCGTTGCTCGCGCAGGGAAAAAGGAAGGAAGCGATCGTACACTTCGGCGAGGCCTTGCGTCTGAACCCAAACAGCATTCAGGCGCGCAACAACCTCAACAACGCATTGCGCCCCCAAGAATAGGCCTGCGGCCGGCGTCTCTGTTGGGTCGCTGCCACCACAAGCTGCCGCGGGCTCGAGAAGCCGTCGCCTCGCGCCAAAGCGAGCGGAAACCCCAAGCCCTCAAGCCCCTTTTCCAAGTAGAGAGAATTGCAGCAGCGGGCTCAGAAAATCCGATCCCAGAGCGAGGTCTGTTGCTCCACGGCGTCGGCGGCCAGTGCGGGTACCTTGCCGACCACCGTGTCGCCTTCCTTGACGATGATGTCACCAACCCGCGCATTGGCGCTCAGCGGCGCGTGCATGTCGCCGGCGAGCACCAGCTCAACCGAGAAGTCGCGCTTTTCGGTACGCTTGGCGAGGACGCTCAGGTTGTCCCCCGCGATCACGCGTACGAAGTGCGGCTTGCCACCCTTCACCGCCACATCGTTGGCGACGACATCGCCTTTCTTCACCGCGGGCAATTCCTTGTACTCGCCGAAGCCCTTGGTCAGCAGCCGCGCCGCCTCACTGAAGCAGTCGTGCTTCTGCGGCGCGCCCATGACCACTGCGATCAACCGCAGGTTGTCGCGCTTCGCGGTGGCGGTGACATTGAAACCGGCTTCGCGATAGTAGCCGGTCTTCAATCCATCCACCCAGCCGGTCTCGCGCACCAGGCGGTTGGTGTTGGTGAGTGTCATCGCCCCATTGCGGAACGGCGCTTCCTTGGTGCCCGACCACTTCATGACGTCCGGATACTTCACCAATTCGCGCGCCACGATCGCCATGTCATGGGCGCTGCTGATGTCGGCTTGCTGACCCTTGCTGGGCGGCAGACCATGTGGGCTGTGGTAGACGGTGTCATGCATGCCGAGCTCTTTGGCGCGTTGGTTCATGAGCTCAACGAATGCCTCGGAAGAACCAGCCACCGCTTCGGCGACCGCCACCGCGGCATCATTGGCCGAGTGAATGGCAATCGCCTGCATCATTTCCGACAGCGGGAAGACTTCGCCCTGCTTCAGGTAAACCTGCGAGCCGCCGATCTTGCTGGCCCACGCCGAGGTGGTGATCGGATCATCCCAATGCATGCCGCCGTCGCGGACGCGCTCGGCGACAATCAGCATGAGCATCATCTTGGTCATCGAAGCCGGCGGATTCAGCCGATGCGGGTCCTTCTCGAAAAGCACGGTCCCGGTATCTGCATCCATGACGATCGCCGAGCGATACAGGTCGGCGCCGGCGGGCGCCGGCGCTTCCCCGGCCGGGTGCCGCCCCGCACCGCGCGCGGCGCACAGCGACGGCTCCATCAGCGCGGTTGCAAGGAACCCCAGCGTCATCCCAACCCACACCCGTCCACCGTGTTGCATTGTTCAAACCTCCTCTTGCTCCTTCAAATGACTATACATCGTCGCCTCGCAGCGCTCAGGGCGAGACGCAAGCGGGAAAAGAAATGGAAAACCGAGAATGGAAAACCGGGAATGGAGAACCGGCAAATGAAACCGCAAGCCCATTAACCCGTTCTCCATTTTCCATTCCCGGTTCCCGGTTTTCCATTTTCTTCCTCTCCAAACGAGCGCCACTCATGACCCCATTAACGCACGCAGCTGCTGCTCGAGCGTGGGCAGCCACTCGTCGAGCGGCACGACGGCGTCGACGATGATCTCGAACTTCCCATTGGGCAGCCGCCGGACGCTACCGGGGCTGGCCGGGCGCAACGGGATGATCACCGCCTCACGCGAGATGTTCAGGCGTTCCAGGACGACGAAGATCTGTTCGATTTCGTTGAGCGTGACCGCGCTCAACATGCTTGGCCACCATGTAAATGCATTGCTGATTCGACGTTCTCCACCACCCACCTCACAACCGCGGCGGATGCTATCAGAAGGAGGGCGGCGCCGGAAGTGAGCAATTTGCGGGGGTCCGGTCATGCTCCGACTGGCGTGCCCATGACGGAGCTCCCGGTAGACGTCTCTCTCGGAATCGGTGGAAGGTCCGCACGAGCGGGATAGTCTTGCACGCCGAGTTGGAGTACGAATGGCCTTGAAGCGGATGGGACGGGGCGGCGAGGCAGCCAGGAGGAGTGGGCTATGCATGCCGTGCGCATTCACCAGTTCGGCGACGATAGTGTCCTGCGGTACGAGGAAGTTCCCGATCCGCAGCCGGGTCCGGGGGAAGTTCGCGTTGCCGTGAGTGCGGCGTCGATCAATCACGGTGATCTGGCGCGACGCAGCGGCACCTATCCGGGAGAAGTGAGTTTCCCTTTCACCCTCGGCTGGGAGGTTGCCGGGACCATCGACATGGTGGGTGACGGCATCAGCCGCCGCCGTCTCGGAGAGCGCGTCATCGCACTGGCGGACAGCGGCGGCTACGCCGACAAGCTGCGGACCATTGACGCCGGCGCCATACCCATTCCCGACAGTCTGGACGATGCCGTCGCCGCCGCCATTCCAGTGGTGTTCCTGACGGCCTGGTACGGCCTGGTCGTCACCGCGAGAGTGCAACCGAACGAATGGGTGCTGGTGCACGCCGGTGCCAGCGGGGTCGGCATGGCGGCGATTCAAATTGCCGTGCGCTGCGGGGCGCGGGTGTTGGCGACGGCCAGCACCGCCGCAAAGCAGGAATTCGCGGCGCGTCAGGGCGCCATCGCCACCATCAACTACGTCGAACGCGATTTCGTCGAGGAGGTCTGGCGGCTCACTGACGGTGCCGGGGTCGACGTCGTCTTGGAATCGGTCGGCGGCGAAACCTTCGAAGAAAGCCTCGTCGTGTTACACATGAACAGCCGCCTCATCACCGTCGGCAACACGGTGGGCAAGACAGCAACCGTCGATCCCACGGCGCTCATCCGCAACAACCTCTCGCTGCACGGGTTATATCTGGCACCGTGGGTGCGCAGCGGTGATGCGTGGCCGGCGTTGCGCGAGATCATTCAGCACGTCGCCGATGGCACCTTCCGCGTCTCCATCGACCAGGAATTCCCGCTGCGCGAAGCGGGCTCGGCGCATCGGTACCTCGAGCAACGCAAGAACATTGGGAAGGTGGTGCTGCGGCCTTGAGAAGCAGGGCAGCGACGACAGACGAACGGACAGCGTCGCCTCAAAATATGAATGGCCGTCTTTGGCAGCCCGTTGAAACGAGGGGGTGCCACGCAGGCAGGGACGCGCGCATCTTTCGACGGGCTGTTAGCGCGAGCTCGCCGTCGCCAAGCGTGCCGGTCGTGGCGGGGCCGGTGTCTCGCGCAACATCTCGGTTGCTCGCAGGCGCAGCGGGAGACGTAGCCGGAACACCGAGCCTGCATGACGTTGGCTCTCGACTTCCACCGATCCCCCCAGCGCGCTCGCCAACGCACGCACCAGGGCAAGGCCGAGGCCCAGTCCTTCAAAGCGCCGCGTCAGGGAACCATCGAGCTGCCGGAAGTCCTCGAAGATCGTACCAATGTCGTGCGGGTCGATTCCGACGCCCGTGTCGCGCACGGCGATTTCGAGCTCGCCCTCCGGCGTGCGGCGTACCCGCAACGAGATGGACCCCTTCTCGGTGAACTTCACGGCGTTGCTGAGCAGGGCGGTGAGGATCTGGCGGAGCTTCTGCGCATCGGTGCGCACCACGGAAATGCCCGCACCGATCTCCCACTCGAAGGCGATCGGCCGACCCGCCAGTTGAGCGGGCATGGCCTCGGCGAATTGTGTGCAGATCTCGTACAGGTTGACGGGCTCGATCTCGACGGCATGCTCACCCGCCCGCAGCTGCGCCAGACAGAGCATTTCGTCGACCAGGCCTTGCAGCCGACAGGCATTGGCGCGCACCCGCTCGATGCTCTCGCGCACCAGCACCTCCTGGCGTTCACTGACCAGCGAATCGAGAATATCCGAATACCCGAGAATCGCATGCAACGGAGTACGCAGCTCGTGTGACAACATGCCGAGGAACTGCTGCTTGACGCGCGCGCTGTCACTCGCCGCTGCCACCTGCTTGGCCGTGTACAGCGCATTGGCCGCGGTCAGCGCCACCACGCGGCAGAAGTGATCCTCATTGGGATCGAGGGCAATGCCGTCCATCGTCGTCACCCGCAAGCTGCCAAAGGCTTCGCCGTGTGTGCTCAGCGGCACCCACAGGCCTGTGCTCGGCAGCGCGCCAGGCGGCGTCGGCAACAGC
>CAZTDK010000523.1:0-5045 GCA_964611965.1 uncultured Binatia bacterium (SeqCode)
GTCTTCGGTGGCGCTGCAGGTCGCCATCGGCACGGCGACCGCCACCTTGTCGCTGGATGATCTCGAGCACGCCGATCTCGCCCTGGTCATCGGGGCCAATCCGGCGTCGAACCATCCGCGGCTGATTACGCAACTCATCAATCTGCGCCGGCGCGGCGGCAAGGTGATCGTCATCAACCCGCTCAAGGAGATCGGCCTCGTCCGCTTCCGCGTTCCGTCGGACTGGCGCAGCATGCTGTTCGGCTCCGAAGTGAGCGACCTCTACCTGCAGCCGCACATCGGCGGCGACATCGCGCTCCTCAAGCTGATCCTCAAGGAAATCGTCGAACGCAACCAGTGCGATGGCGATTTCCTGGCGGCACATGTCGAGGGCTGGGACACGGTCGAAGCCGACGTGCGCAGCGCCTCGCGCGACGCGCTGCTGGCGGCGTGTGGCGTTGCGGCGGCGGACGTCGACCGTGCCGCGCGCCTGTGCGTGGCGTCGCGCGCCACAGTCTTCAGTTGGGCGATGGGGATCACCCAACATGCCCACGGCGTCGACAACGTCCAGGCGATCATCAATCTCGCGCTGAGCCGCGGCATGCTCGGGAAGCCGGGCGCCGGCCTCTTGCCGATCCGCGGTCACAGCAACGTGCAAGGCGTCGGCTCGGTCGGCTTCAGCCCGGCGTTGCGGACCGAGTTCGCCCGCCGGCTGCAGGAGCTCTACGGTGTCAGCCTCCCGACCGCTCCCGGCTTGGACACGCTGGCATCCGTCGAAGCGGCCGATGCCGGCGCCATCGACACCGCGATTCTACTCGGAGGCAATCTCTTCGCGGCGACCCCGGATCGCGACTGGGTCGGACCGGCGCTGCGCAAGATCGGCACCACCGTCTACATCACCACCAAGCTCAACGAGGGCCACATCCACGGCCGAGGCCAGACCTGCCTGATATTGCCGGCATTGGCGCGCGACGAAGAGCGCCAATGCACCACCCAGGAAAGCATGTTCAACTTCGTGCGTCTCTCCGAGGGTGGCGCCACCGCGGCATCGGACGAGATGCGGCCGGAGGTGGAGATCATTGCCACGCTGGCGGGGATGGTGCTGCCCGCAGGTCCGGTCGACTTCGCGCGCTTGCGCGATCACGGCGCGATTCGCGCCGCCATCGCCGCGGTCGTCCCCGGCTATGAAGCCATTGGCGCCATCGATCGCACCAAGGAAGAGTTCCAGGTTGCCGGGCGCATTCTGCAGATCCCACAGTTCAACACCGTCTCGGGCAAGGCGCAAGCCGACGTCACGCCGGTCCCGGAATTTCCGCTTGCCGAGGGTGAGTTTCGCCTGATGACGCTGCGGTCGGAGGGACAGTTCAACACCGTGGTCTACGAGGACGAGGACTTCTACCGCGGCAACGAGCGGCGCGACGTGGTGATGATGAATGCCGAGGACGCGGCGCACCGCGGGCTGCAGCGCAACCAACCCGTCGAGGTCGTCAATGACACGGGTCGCATGACGGTGCTCGTGCGTTTCGCGCCGCTGCCACCCGGCAACCTGGCGATGTACTACCCGGAGGCCAACGTCCTGATTCCACGCCGCGCCGATCCGGCATCGAAGACACCGGTGTTCAAGTCGACGGCGGTGCGCATCGTTGCGGTGTGAAGCGTTCATCCCTTCTGCTTCGTAAATGGCAGTGAGGGCTTGGGATTCTCTCTCGGGCGAAGCCCCGCTGCTCGGTCGCCACGCGATCGGTAGTTCTGCAGCGCTGTCTTTCCATGAGCCACCTATGCTAAGCCTCGAGCCAACTTATGACACTGCCCTCGCAACTCTCGCCGGCGCAGGTGAAGCAGCTCCTCGACGCCGGTGAACCGCTCGTCCTGCTCGATGTCCGTGAACCGGAAGAGGTCGAGCTCGTCCGCCTCGCCGGTGCCGTGCACATCCCGATGGGCGACATCCCGGCGCGCGTGCACGAGCTCGATCCGGACGCCGACATCGTCGTCTACTGCCACCACGGTATCCGTAGCGCCAACGTCGCCGCGTTCCTCATGCAACGCGACTTCACCAGCGTCGCCAACCTCAGCGGCGGCATCGACGCGTGGTCGCTGACCGTCGACCGGTCGCTTCTACGTTACTGACGGTTCCCAGACAATCGCTCTGGACGCTGGCCAGTGCGCTGTGCTTTGAAAGCTGTGTGCGCCGCATCACCCGCTGGCTCAAGGAGCCGCTGCTTCACTTCGCCGTGCTCGGCGCGGCGTTGGTCGGATTGCACCGCTGGGTGGCGCCGCCCGCGCTCGGCAGGCAAATCGTCCTGTCGGCGCCGGTGATCGAGGGACTGCGCCAAGACCACCTGCGCCGCAATGGGGCGCTCCCTAGCGCCGGCGAGGAGGTGGCGCTGATCCAACGCTACATCGACAACGAAGTCCTCTACCGCGAGGCGCTGGCACTGGGCCTGGATCGCGGTGACATCATCGTGCGCCGCCGCCTGGTGCAGAAGATGGAGTTCCTCACCGAGGGTCTCGACCCGCTGCCGCAGCCGACCGACGCCGAGCTACACGCCTACCTCGACGCTCACGCCGAGCGCTACGTCATCGACGATCGCGTGTCGTTGACACACGTGTTCGCTGGGAATGATCGTCACGGCGCCACGGCGCCGCAGATGGCCGACCACTGGCGCAACCAGTTGCTGGCCGGCGCCGACCCGGCGACACTCGGCGACCCGTTCCTGCGTGGACGCACCTTCACCACGGTCTCCGAGCACGACCTGGCCGGCATCTTCGGCAACGCGTTCGCCGCGCGGGTCATGCGCCTGCCCATCGGTGACTGGTCCGCACCGATCCCGTCGAGCTACGGCGTGCACCTCGTCCGCGTTGATGCGCACGTCGCGGGACACCACCCGGCACTCGCAGAGGTGCGCAACGCCATTAGCCGAGATTGGTACGAAGAGCGCCGCACCGCCGCCGACCGCCTGGCGCTGGCGCGCCTGCGCCAGCGCTACGACATCCGCATCGAGGGACAAGCGGGCACTGCGCAGGCATCCGAGCTGCCGATTCCAGCGCACCAGGGCGAGCCCAACCGATGACCGCTCACCGTCGTCTTCAGACGACTTCCTTCACTCCTGTAGCCGGAGAATTCCATGCTCCGGCGGCCGCCACGGCACACGTTCACGGGCCGCGCCGCGCCGTGCCTTTGGCGCGCCTCATGCTTTCCTGGATGCTCGTGGTGGCGCCAATCCGCGCCGCCGTCGCCCACTCCTTCGAGCCCGCCGTGCTCGATGTGCGCGAGCAGGCCACCGGTGTATTCGACGTCATCTGGAAGCTGCCCGGACCGGAGTCCGGATCATTTGCACCGGGCGATCAGTTGCCGGAGCCGCTGCTGCCCGCACACTGCAGGCGCATGGCAATCGCTGAGAAGGTGCAACCGCAACCGGGCGAGCCATTGTCGTGGCGTGTCGCCTGCGGAGCGCTCGGCCTCCACGACCAGAAGCTCGCGGTACCAGGATTGGGGCCGCGGCTCGAGGTGATCGTACGGGTCACATGGCTCGACGGCCAGAATGGCAGTGGCGTTCTGCGCAGCGGCAACGAAGCGCTCGTGCTGCCCGGCGACCGGACGACGTCGGCGCTCGGCGGCACCTCGGTCGGCACCGTGCTGCTGGCCTACGGACGCATCGGCGTCGAGCACATCCTGTTCGGGGTGGACCACCTGCTGTTCGTCCTCGGCCTGCTGTTGCTCGTCGAGTCGTGGAGCATGCTGGTCAAAACAATCAGCGCGTTCACCGTGGCGCACAGCCTGGCGCTGGCGCTCGCCGTGCTCGGTGTGGTGCAGGTACCACCGCCTCTGGTGGAAGCGTTGATTGCCCTGAGCATCGTCTTGGTAGCGCTCGAGCTGACCCGCAGCAGCCAGACGCCGACGTTTACCAAGCAATACCCGTGGGCCGTCGCATTCGCGTTCGGCTTGCTGCACGGCCTCGGCTTCGCGGGTGCGCTCACGGCGATCGGGCTGCCCCGCGATCAGCTGATGCTGGCGCTCCTCGCCTTCAATATCGGCGTCGAGATCGGGCAGTTGCTCTTCGTCACCGCCATGCTGGTGCCGCGCGCCTGGTTGCGCCGCGCCACGATGCGCTGGCCGGCGATCGAGTTGGTCCCCGCGTACGCCATCGGCTCGCTGGCGTTTGCGTGGATGCTCGAACGCGTCGGGCGCTTCTGGATGCCGCCGAGCTGAGGGGTGTGACGAATGCAGGAGTTGCTGCGCTTCGGGTTGCCGACAACGCCACCGCTCCGGCTCCATGAACGGCGGACGGTCCTTCTGCGCAGGATGCCGGCGCTAGCGTGCGGCATCCTGTTTGCCTGGCTCAGCGGCGTCACCGGCTGCGGCGAGCAGACAGTGACGGCACCGGCGCCGATCCCGGCTGGCTACACCGAAGCGCGCGAGCCGTGTTCCCAGCACAATCCGCTGCGCAATGCGTACTTCGGCGACCTGCACGTGCACACGACCTACTCCTTCGATGCGCACGCCTTCGAGGTGCGCACGACCCCGGAGCAGGCGTATCGTTTTGCGCAAGGCGAGCCGGCCACGCTGCCGCCGCTCGACGCGCAAGGCAACGGCACACGCACCACCCGCCTCGAACAGCCGTTGGACTTCGCGGCGGTGACCGATCACTCCGAGTACCTCGGCGAGGTGCAAGCCTGCACGACGCCCGAATCGCCGGTGTACAACTCCGCCACCTGCGTCACCTACCGCGGCGACGAAGACAACGCCGCACGCAAGTTCGGCTTCGCGCTCACCGGGCCGCAGCCGCACCGATTTGTCGACGTGTGCGGCGCGGATGGGACTGGCTGCCGCGAGCTCGCCGGCGATGTCTGGCAGCACATTCAGGCGGCCGCGGAAGGCGCCTACGATCGCAGCGCCGATTGCCGCTTCACGTCATTCGTGGCGTACGAGTATTCGGCCAGCCCGGGCGCCAGCACGATGCATCGCAACGTCATCTTCCGCAACGATCACGTCCCGTTTCCCACGTCGGTGTTCGAGCAGCCCACGCCGCAGGGAATCATCTTTCTGACCGGCCCCAAACTCGACT
>CAZTDK010000524.1:0-5039 GCA_964611965.1 uncultured Binatia bacterium (SeqCode)
CTGCTGCACGTAGAGCTCGTGTCGCTGGCACGCTTCCCAAAAGCCCTTCGACTCCTCGTCGATACGCGGCAACGGCTTCTTGTATTTCCTCTCGTCAGCCATCAGCGATCCGCCATCAGCGTCTTCTTCCGAGTCTCTTCTTCTCCCGCCATCAGCGATCAGCTTCTTCCAAGCACCAACGTCGCACCGCTGTGCCGCAGGCCCAACGTGCCGCCGGTCCCGTGACACAAGGCAATGTCGCAGTCTTTGACTTGACGCGGGCCGCACTCGCCGCGCAATTGCTTCGTGGCTTCAATGACCAGGAAGATGCCGCGCATGCCCGGGTGATTGGACGACAAGCCGCCCCCGTCGGTGTTGATGGGCAGCGCGCCGCCGAGGCCGATGCGCCCGTCTTGCACGAATGCGCCGCCCTCTCCCTTCTTGCAGAAGCCGAGGTTCTCGAGCGTTTCCAGGACGGTAATGGTGAACGAGTCGTAGATCATGCACATGTCGATGTCGGCGTGCGCGACGCCCGCCATCGCCATGGCGCGCGGCCCCGACTGCTTCGCGGCCATGTCGGTGAGGTCGCGCTTGCCCATACTGGTGTGGCAGCAGGCTTCGGAACCGCCGAGCACGTACACCGGCGCCTTTTTCAAATCACGCGCCCGCGTGGCGCTGGTGACCACGATGGCACCACCGCCATCGGTGATGATGCAGCAATCGAGCAAGTGGAGCGGCGACGACACGACGCGCGACGCCAACACGTCCTCCACGGTGATTGGATCGCGAAACTTCGCCACCGGATTGAGCCCGGCGTGCCGGCGGATGGTGACAGCAATCTCCGCGAGCTGCGCCGCAGTGGTGCCGAACTCGTGCATATGCCTTTGCGCCACCAGGGCGTACGACCCGAGCACCGTCGGACCGAACGGCGCTTCGAAGTGATCCGGCGGATCACCGGCAAAGGCGCCGCCTGTGCCGACGGCGAAGCGTTCCGACGACGCCGTGCTGCCGTAGGTGATCAGCGCCACCTCGCACAGCCCGGCGGCGATCGCCGCGGCGGCGTGCGTGACATGGGCTACGAACGACGAGCCGCCGATCGAGGTCGAGTCGAGATAGCGCGGCTGCAGGTTGAGATGCTCGGCCATCGACAGCACGCCGATGGGTCCGACGCCGGAGGTGAAATAGGCGTCGACGTCCTTGATGCTCAAGCCGGCGTCGTCGAGCGCGCCACGCGCGCTCTCGGCGTGGATCTGAAACATAGTCTTGTCCGGCGCCCAGCGGGTGGGATGCTCGTAGACGCCGGCAATGATGGCTTCGCGATTGAAACCCATGGCGCTTAACAAGAAGGGGGGAGCCGAGTCAGGAACTCGCTCACGGTTTGATTGAGCTCCGCCGGCTTCTCCGCCGGCACGGTGTGCCCGGCGTCCTCGATGACCGCGAGTGTCGATCCGGGAATTCCCTGGTGCAGGACCTCGGAGCGTTCCATCGGCGTGACGCTGTCGTCACGGCCGGCGACGATCAAGGTCGGCACTTTGATCTCCGCCAGGCGCGCGGTGATATCGAAGGCATTGCACGCAACGAAGTCGCCGTACCGCACGCGCGGATCGGTCTTCACCTGCTCCATCCAGGCCTCGCGCATAACGGCGAAGTCGGTCTTGGGCGAGAACGCGTCGGTGGAAAACGGCTGCTGCGCGCGACCGAGCATGACGTGCCGCCATGTCTCGAGCGTGGCCTCCGGCAAGTTGAAGCGCGCCGCGGTCGCTACCAGCACCAGGCCGCGCACACGCTGCGGATGTGCCAGCGCGTAGGCCATGGCGATCGCTCCCCCCATCGAGCGGCCGACAAGCACGCTCGGGCGCGCGGGCAGCGCATCGAGGAACGCACCGAGACAATCGCGGTACGCTTCGATGCTCTTGAGGCTCTCCGTTCCACCGGAGCGGCCGTGGCCCGGGAAATCGAACGCCAACGGACTGTGCGCATCGGCGAAGGCCGTCAGCTGCCGATACCAGGTGTTCCCGTTCGACCCCGCGCCGTGGATGAATAGCAGCAACTCGCCACGGCTGATGTCGGGCGTGCCCCCGGGCAAGCTGGTGCGCCCGGTGTGGAAGTAGTGCATGGCCGTGCCGTTGACGGTGACGTACTTCGTCGGCATGAGCAGCCGTTGCGGTTACCGGAGGGGTAGGGTGAAGTCAAGGTCGTACGCGGGTTCACGGGGCACCTCCGCCGCAACGCCGGAAATCCTACTCGCCAAGCACGTGGATCGCCGTCGCCTTGAACGTCACCCACACTGCGGCGCCGATATTGAGTGCCAACTCGTCGTACGAGTGGCGCGTGATGCGCGCCACCAGCGGCCGCGCCGACGGCTGCCCGCACGCGACGGTGACCATGATGCCGGTCCCCTCGTGCTCCACCTTAATGATCTGCCCCACGAAGCTGTTGCGCGCGCTCGAGTGCAGCGGCGCACGTGAGATGATGATGTCCTGTGGGTCGATGGCGATGGTGTGCGGTGTGGCGTCGGCGGCGATCTCGATGCGCAGCCCGTCGGTATCGAAATAAGCGGCGTCGCCGTGCCGGCTCGTTGTGCCGCGCAAGACGTTGACCAACGGCGCCGAGGTCACACGGCCACCAACCAGCGAGAGGACCGCGTCGCTAACGCGATAGGCCTGATCGACATTGTGCGCCGTCAGCAGCACGGTCTTGCCGGCGGCACCGAGCTGCTGGATCAGCGCCTCGATCACGCGCACATGCTCGCGATCGACATTCGCGGTGGGCTCGTCGAACAAATAGACCGCCGGGTCGATGGCCAGCGCCCGGGCAATGGCCACGCGCTGCGTTTCACCGCCCGATAGCTTCCATGCCGGACGGGCGCCAAATCCGTCGAGGCCCACCGCCGCGAGAGCGGCGGCGACGCGTTGCGCGTCCGGCCGCCCGCGCGCGCGCAGACCGTAGGCGACGTTGGCGGCGACGCTGCGGTGAAACAGCAACGGCGATTGCGCAATAAACGTGACCTGCTGCCGCAAACGCAGCATCTCACCGTCGCCAAAGTTGATCGGGTGGCCATCAAACTCCAACGTACCCGACGTGGGCGCCAGCAGCAGCGCCAGGACGCGCAGCAACGTCGTCTTGCCCGCGCCGTTCGGCCCGACAACTGCAGTGACCCGTCCCGGCGTGAGCTCGAGCGCCGGGACATCCAGCACGCGACGCCCGGCGCGGTCGACGCACAGGTCACGCAGGCGGTAGATAGGCGTTGCCAAAGGATAAGAGACCATCTGCCGGACGCATTACACTAGCAGCCTGTCGGACTTGGCAACCCCTAGCGACCAATCCTGCCCTGAGGCTCCCCGAGGGGGGGCGCGGACCGTAGAAAAGACGCCGGCCGCAGGCCTATCGTGGCGAGCCGAGAAGTGCCACACCGACGTTCACCGCCAGTGCCATTGCCAGCAGGATGATTCCGAGCGCAAAACCGAGCGCGAAGTCGCCCTTGCTGGTTTCGAGCGCGATCGCCGTAGTCATGGTTCGCGTACTGTCCAGAATATTGCCGCCGACCATCAGCGCAACCCCGAGCTCGGAGATCAGGCGCCCGAACCCGGTCACCACTGCGCCGATGATCCCCCGGCGCAGCTCCGCCAACACGGTGAGCGCCGCATGCAGACGCGACGCCCCCAAGGTCAGGGCCGTCTCTTCGATCCGCGGATCGGCGCCGCCAACCACACCGATGGTCAATGCGGCGAGCAGTGGAATCACCAGGACGGTCTCACCGACCACCATCGCCCACTGCGTGTAGAGCAGGCCGAGAGAGCCCAGTGGACCCCGACGCGACAGCAGCGTGTACACCAACAACCCGACGACGACAGTGGGAAAAGCGGTCAGCGTCTTGAGGAGCAGCTCGAGGGTCCGGCGCCCGCGGAACTCACGCGCCGCAACACAGAAGCCCAGCGGCACACCGGCCAGCGTCGCCAGCATCGTGGCAAGGACCGACACGCGCAATGACACACCGGCGGCGTTGAGGACGTGGGGGTCCGCGGTCCGCAGCAGTTGCAGCGCCGCGCTGAACGCCTCACCGAACGACATACGGTCTTCACGGCGACGGCGCCACGGCGGTCGGATGAAACAGCACTTCGCCGTCCTGCTTGTAGCTGCCGATGAGTTTCTGGCCCTCGGGTGACGTGAGCCAGGCGATCAGCTGCATCGCTTCGATGTACTTCGCCGTCGGGTAGCGCGCCGGGTTCACCGCAGCAATCATGTACGGATTGAACAGCGCGGGATCGCCTTGGGAGAGGATCTGCAGCTCGTCGCGTTTTTTGTATGCCAGATACGTCCCACGGTCGGACAGCGTATAGGCCTGGCGCTCGTTGGCCATCAACAGCACCGGCCCCATGCCCTGGCCGGCGGACACGTACCAGGCGCCGCTCGGCGCAATGCCGGCCGCCCGCCATAGCTCCTTCTCCTTCTGATGTGTGCCCGAGTCGTCGCCGCGCGAGATAAAGACCGCCTGCGCCGCCGCCAGCTTCTTGAACGCATCGACGGCGTTCGTCGTACCGCGCAGCTGTGCCGGATCGTTCGGCGGCCCGACGATGATGAAGTCGTTGTACATCAGATCGCGGCGGTTGACCCCGAAGCCGGCTTGCATGAACGCAGCCTCGAGCTCCGGGGCGTGCGACAGGACGACGTCGACGTCCCCGTTCTCCGCCAGCTTAAGTGCCTTGCCGCTCCCCACGGCGATGACGTCAACCTTCAGATGAAACCGCTGCTCGAACGGCGACAGGATAACCGCGAGCAAGCCGGACTGCTCCGTGCTCGTGGTCGTCGACAGTCGCAGATGCTCCTGCGCCGCCGCCGGCCTGACGGGCGCGAGGATCAGGACGACCCACGAAAACAGAACCCAACCGCCAATATACCAAGCTCGCTTCATGGCGCCTCGCAACCTGTCGGACTTGGAACTCCCTAGGGCCTGCGGCCGGTGTCCTTTCTATGGCCCGTTCCCCGTTGGGTCGCTAGCAGCCTGTCGGACTTGGCAGTGCCCAGCGACCAACGGGAGCGGACCATAGAAGCGACGCCGG
>CAZTDK010000525.1:0-5035 GCA_964611965.1 uncultured Binatia bacterium (SeqCode)
GCTGGACGATCGTGAGCGAGTGGAGTACATAGGACGCTCGCTTGCGGCGCTGCACGCCACGATCGCCGATGGGCTCCGCGTCCGCGGTTATGTCCATTGGAGCTTGATGGACAACTTCGAGTGGGCCCACGGCTACGGCCCGAAGTTCGGATTGGTTGCAGTCGATCGCCAAACCCTGGCGCGCACGCCGCGGCCGAGCGCGCACTTCTTCGCGGCGCTCATTCGCGAGCACCGGCTGACCCCGGAGATGGTCGCGCAGTTCATGGCGCGGTAGCTGAAGGCCGAAAGAACTAAACGCGGAGCGTCTTTCTTGACCCTCCAAGGCGTGGCATGGTACGGGCAATCCCCGCACGTCGCGAGCCGTTAGCTCAGGTGGCAGAGCATGTGCCTTTTAAGCACAGGGTCGTTGGTTCGAATCCAACACGGCTCAGTTTCTTTGGTCGGGAATTCCCGACTTCGAGCAGCGCGGGTGGCTCAGTCAGCGCGGCGGGGCGTGGACCTGCAGCGTCGACCTCGACACGCTCGCTGCGGCCGTGCCCGACGGCACACGCGAGCTGATCTCCTTCCGGCTCGATCAATTGCCGCCGGCAACGCAGGAGCTCCTCGAAGCGGCGAGCGCCGCCGGCGAGGCGTTCCCGACCCAGGTGTTGGCCGCGGCAATCGAGCGCAGTTGCGAGGACGTCGAGAGCGAATGTGTCCGGTTGGGCCGCGCCGCGCTGTTCTTGCAAGACGGCGGCGACGTTGAATGGCCCGACGGCAGCCGCGGCCGTCAGCACAGCTTCCGCCACGCCCTGTACCGGCAGGTGCTGGATTCCAGGGTGACCCCGACGCGGCGCCAGCTCCTGCACCGGCGCATCGCCGCCCGTCTCGAGAGCGGTTACGGCGCGCGCGCCGGCGAGATTGCGGGACAGCTCAGCTTCCACTACGAGCACGCCGGGGAGTTGCTGCGCGCCGTCGAGCACATCGCCGTGTTGGTGCCGCAGGCCTATGCCCGGCGCGCCACCCAGGAGGCGGAAGCGCTGACGGCGCACGCCGTTACGCTACTGAAGCGCCTGCCGCCGAGCCCGCAACGCCAGCAACAATTGCTGCACGCAACCCTCGGGTACGGATTGGCGTTGGGGGCCTCGCGTGGGGTGGGCAGTGTGGAAGTCGCGCAGGTCTTCAGCGACGCGCGGGCGCTCGGGCAGTCGATCCCCACGTCGCCGGAGCACGTGATGTCGCTCGTCAGCCTGGCGCTCGGCGCGTTGATGAACGGCCAGCTGCAGGAGTTGCACCGCCTTGGCGAAGAGCTCCTGGCGCTTGCCGGCCCGGAGGCGCCGCCGCTCACTGCGATCTGCGCACACCTGGCCGTCGGCACCGCTCGGCTCTATCTCGGCGAGGTCGACGCGGCGATCGAGCATCTGCAACGCGGCCGCGCCCTTCTGGAAAAGGAGCCCGTCGCCATAGAGGCCACCGGCGTGGCCGAAATTTACTATGGGCCACGCGTGGGCCTGGACACGGCATTGGGCACCGCATTGATTCTGGCGGGCCACAGCGACAGCGGCTGGGCCTTGATCATGGCCGGCGTCGAGCTGGCGAAAAGAATGGAAGGACCCTGGTATCACGGCGTCGCACTCGCCGCGGCGAGCGTCTCGGCTATTTTTCGTGGTGATCCGGCGCAGGCCAAGCGGTGGTCGGCAGAGCTGCTGGCCTATAGCGAAGAGCATGGCCTCGCCTTTTGGCCGGATATGCAGCGCGTCCACCTCGCCTGGGTCGCGGTGGTCGAGACGCGCGACCCGGCGCGTATCGATGCTCTCGTACAGGCAATCGATGACTTCCGGTCCATCGGGCGACTCGTGCTGCCACGTGCCTGCAGCCTACTCGCCGATGCCTATCTGCGCTTCGGCCGCCTCGACGATGCCTCACGCGTCCTCGACGAAGCCTTCGATCCGCAATGGGAAGAGCGACTCTACTATGCCGAGCTGTGGCGCCAACGCGCCGCGGTCGTGCTTGCCCGCCCCACGAAAAAGAAGAGCACGCAACGCGACGAGGCCGAGCAGTTGCTCAGGCGCGCCCTGGAAACCGCGAACACGCAAGGCGCGCGTTTGTTCAGCCTGCGCGTGACCGTGGACCTTTGCCGCCTGTGGCAAACGGCAGGCAAGACCAACCAAGCTCGCCGGCAGCTGAGCGAAGCCATCGCCGGTTTTCACGAAGGGTTCTCCGAGGTTGACCGGCGCGCCGCCAACGAGCTGCTTACACAGCTGACCGGTTGAGTTCAGGAGCGGGCGCCGTGGCCGCGGAGGCTCGTTGGTTCGACACGGCTCAGTTTTCTTCAGTAAGGTTTGAAAATCGCCAGCCAAGTCGCCAGTGTGCTCAGGACGAGGGTCGCAAACCAGAACGGTTTGGCGAGCTCTTTCTTCTTGTAGACAAGCGCCGGTGCACCGCCAAGCAGCAGCCAAATCACAATCTTCGTCCATGCCCAACCGGGAATCGGGCTCATGAAATTGAGGCGTGCGAGAAGACCGAATCCGCCCACTCCTGCGATGAGAAGTCCCACTCCGTGGAGTATGGCGATCCATTTGCGATTGGCGAATTCGCGCGTTCCGCCGCTTGCGACGTGGAGTGCGACACCGCCCAAGGCCATCAAGATCATGAAAACGCCCACGAGGTGAAACATTCGATAAAAGTCATACGACATGGCGACTCCTCTTGGTTGGGCGGAGACTATTCCGGAACTCGGTGTTCGCCAACATCGGTCGAAAACTCCGACAGGCTGGTGTGTGCGGTCTTCAGCCGCTCCAGCAACCGCTCCTCATCTGAACGCGCTACTAGTGATGCAGGTCGGCCTCATGATCCGCCTGAACCTTGAGCTCGTGGACATCGAGTTGCAGGGCTACATGATGATGTGCCGTATGACCGTGATAGAGCGACCCGCTGACCGTAACGTGGCGTCCTGCTAGCGACTGGCCCCCAGCAAACTTCTCCAAATCGGTGTTCAGTTGGATCAATATCTGGTCGACCTCTGAAGGCGGATCGTAAGCACCATGACCTTCCGAACAGATTGGGCTGTCGAGCAGAAGCAACGCACAGTGCTCGACCTGTCCGGTCGCGTCAGTGAACGTTCGATAGATCACGCTGCCCGCTAGCGACTCAATGGACGGCTCATAGTGCACGCAACGCGAAGCTCGTCGATCTCGCTCTGGTCCGATCCACTTCGATGTCCCAGCAATCTCATCGATCGTTTGTCCAAGCTGGATGATTCGCGCAATGTCGCCCTTGAACTTGTCGCTCGTGCATCCGAAATCGTACCCGACCCGCTTTAGCTTCGCGTTTCTCATGACCGTGATCCACATCGTTGGCGCATCGGTTGCCCATTCTTCGCACGCGTCGCGCCCTAAAAACTCTGTTGACACGTTGTCAAAGTGCGCCCCACCCACTGCGTGAACGAGGCGCTGAAAGGCGTCCCGCGATACTGTTCCCTCACGTTTCCCGAAATCTCGCACCCAACTCTTGCCGTCGAATTGCACGGCTCGGTCCATTGTCACTCGGACGGCGTAGACCGGACATTCACCGAGGCAGCCGTCGCGCTCCAGAAGGATCATCGTGAGGCCGCCTTGATGCTCCGCAGCCAACGCGGCGGAGACCAGCCCGAATGAGCAAGCGAGACCAACAATCCATGGGTTCATGGGCGGCGCCATGCGGCTCACGCGACACTCCCGCTTGGGGTAAGCGTCTTGGCCATCGCTTTCAAGAGAGGAACTGACGCGCCCCCAAAGAACAAAGCCAATGGCACCACCAAGATGGCGAATCCAGGATCGTAGCGCAGTGCTCATTGCGGCATATCGTCCTCGGAGCGGCGTCCTTGCGGGTCGGAACTTGATGCGACACGTCGAGGTAGTCAACCCTAGAGTTTGTCAGTCGGCTTTTCTCATCGTCCTCTGATCCATCTTCCAAGCACAGGGTCGTTGGTTTGACTCCAACAAGGTTCCGTTTCCTTTGTCGCCGGAGTGCGCAGCTACAGATGACCCGTGACGGCTGCGCGCCGGGGTCGCAGCGCTTCGTTGCACCGCGCCCGGCCCATCCACTCAGGGGAATGCCGATTCGGGGGAAAGCACTTGACAACGCAGGTCGACGGGAAGGAGGATATTGTACCAAAACATGAGGGGGGCAAATTGAACCGACCACGCCACGCCGCGCTGGCATTCCTTGTCACAATCATTTTCTTTCCGGCTGCAGGCCGAGCCGTTCTCACGGAGACGTGCCTCACTGGTACCGCACCCGACGTGGTGAATGACCTCACCCAAGTCAAAGCAGTGCGCGCACTGGTCGACGCCGCCTGCAGCTGCGCCAACTTTGACGGCAGTAGGGGGAAGACGCACGCCAATTACGTGGCGTGCGCCATGACCGTTGTCAGTAGCCAGATCCCGACGAATCTTCGATCGCGGTGCAAACAAACGGTGAGAACCTACTATGCCCGGTCGACCTGCGGCACGAACCCGAATCTGCACAGCCAGCCATGCATTCAGACGAGCGTGAGGAGCGGGAAGGTTACCTGCACGATCAAAGGTACAACGAGGGCGAACGGCGTTACTACAACCAACGCCTGCACGAGCACCCTGTCGCTGACCCGTGTTACGTGCTCGGCCCACACGCAATGCATCGAAGCGGCGGACACCAACGGCGACCTGGTTATTGCGGCTCCCGGCGATAGCGGGCTGTGCGCGCCGCCGCCCACGGCGACCGCGACGCCAACTAGCACGCCGACACCGCCCTTCACGCCGACATGGACAGCGACGCCGACGAGTCCGCCGACCGTGACACCCACAGGGACGCCGACCTTCACGCCGACCTTCACACCAACCTCCACGGCGACGAGTCCGCCGACCGCGACGCCGACAGACACGCCGACCTTCACGCCGACCGAGACGGCGACACCGACGAGCTCACCGACCGAAACGGCCACAGACACGCCGACCGCGATGCCTACGGACACGCCCACCGACACGCGAACCAATACTCCAACCTGGACACCGACCAAGACGCCCACGGTGACGCC
>CAZTDK010000526.1:0-5017 GCA_964611965.1 uncultured Binatia bacterium (SeqCode)
GATCGAGCGCATTGCGCATGGTGACTTCCAGGGCCATCGGCCCGACGGGGAGCTGGTGCTCGATGGCACGCTGGCACCGCTGCTCCGTTGGATTTGCCGGACGTTCGTGCCGTTGATGCAGCAGAATCACGACGCCTGGGAGTGCCATCGGGCCGCCGGCGAGACGCGCTTCAACGAAGCAGCGTTCAACGCGGGTCGCGCCCTCTACGACGGCACGCTCCGCAGCCGGCCGTTCCGGAGCGTTGTCAAAACGTTTCAGGTTCGGGTCTGGCGCGACCTGCGGCGTGACTGGGATGCACTCGATGCCGATCAGCGGACACGTCTCGAAGCGCTGCTCCCCAGCGCGCATGGACTCGAACGCGACGGTATGAGCGCGGCGACGACACCCGCGGTGCTGTGACAAGACGATGAACGAGAGGGAGGCGCATGGATATCGAGACCAACGAGAGCACTTCCATCCTGGAGCAAGTCAAGCTGCAGGCGCAGGTGCTCATCCCGGTGCTCAAGGCGCTACGCGCCGAGCTCGGAGCGCCGCACGCCAATGCGCCCGTCGCACAGGCGCGCTGCGGGAGGGCGGGGGATCTGTACCGCAAGATCGGCGAGCGCACGCCGGGCTGCCCGAGGGAGAAATGGGCGGCGATGACCGCGGCCTCGACGCCGCGCATCGGTGGCGACATTGATGTGCAGATGCTGACGATGGAGAGCTCCAGATCGGACACAGATGCGTTCGACAGTATTTCGCAGACAGCATGCCGGCGCACCACTGTGACTCAGCTCGTGACTCGTGGTATTGGGTTGAGCAGTTACGCGGGAGGTGCGCATGCTCCACCAATTTCTCGACGCTAGTCGCGACAAGATCATCGCCCGAGCGAGAGCGAAGGTCGCCAGCCGGCCCGCGCCACGCGCAACCGAGGGTGAGTTAGAAAACGGGGTTCCAATGTTCTTGACGCAGCTCGTCGGGATGCTTCAGGCCCCCCGCGAATCTGGAACCGCAGCGATTGGGAAGAGCGCGGCCAAACATGGCGACGAGTTGCTGCGGATGGGATTTACTGTGGGGCAGGTCGTCCACAACTACGGCGGCCTCTGCCAAGCGATTACCGAGATTGCCGTCGAAGATAACGTCCCGATCACCAGTAGTGAGTTCAAGACCCTGAACGGGTGCCTTGATGATGCCATTGCCTCTGCCGTATCCGAGTTCGGGCAGCAACGCGAGCAATCCGTCTCCGATGAAGCCTTAGAGCACCTTGGGTTTCTGACCCATGAGCTGCGGAACGAGCTCACCGCAGCGATGTACTCGTTCGAGGTGATACAGCGGGGAACCGTTGGGGCGAGTGGGAGCACCGGTGCGCTGCTGGCTCGCACCCTTGATCGGATGCGCGAGATCATTGATCGCTCGCTTGTGGAGGTGCGGCTCAAAGCCGGCACTCAGAACCAGACTCAGGTGGTGTCGGTGCCGAAACTCATCGAAGAGCTGGCAATCACGGCCGAGCTCGAGGCGCAGCGTCGTGGTCGCCGGCTCACGGTTGAACCCGTCGCGGTCGGCGTGACGATCGACGCCGACCCACATCTCCTCATTTCGGCCCTGACAAACCTACTCCAGAATGCCCTCAAGTTTACGACCCCTCATGGGCACGTGTCGCTGCGAACATTCGCGACCGCCGATCGCGTGCGGATCGAAATCGAAGACGAGTGCGGCGGTCTGCCAGGCGGGAAGGTCGAGGACCTCTTTCGCGTGTTCGAGAAACGAGGTACGGACCGAAGTGGGCTCGGCCTCGGTCTGGCAATCAGCCGGCAGGCCGTCGAGGCAATTCGAGGTACGATCGAGGTGCGCGATCTGCCCGGCCAGGGATGCATCTTCACCGTCGATCTGCCAAGGCACACGCAGGCGCAGGACGTCCCGCCTCGTTGACCATACCAGGATTTGATTCTTGGTGCTTCACGTCAGCGCACCCACGTCAATCCCGTAGAGCTCCGCGACATTGTCGCTCAAGATGGCGCGCTTTTGTTCCGCGCTCAGGTCGGCGCAATGCTCGGCCAGCATTTCCTGCGACCACGGCCAGGTCGAATCGCTGTGCGGGAAGTCGTTGGCCCACATGAGACGCCGCCAGTTCATGAGATCGGCAGTCTTGAACGCCACCCAGTCGTCCTGAAACGTGGTGTAGATATTCTCGGCGAAATATTCCGACGGCAGGCGCGACAATGTTTGTCCCGGCGGCAGCCAGTTGCGGTGCCGCTTGAAGGCGTGGTCCATGCGGTACATGAAATGCGGCACCCAGCCGGCATCCGCTTCGACACACACCACCTTGAGCTGCGGATGGCGCTCGAAGACGCCGCCGAGAATCAGCATGCCGATGATGTCCTGACAGCCGCGGATGATGGCGAGAAAGGCGTTCATGCGCGGACCGCGCGTGTGCTCGCTGCGCGTCGTCAGAATGTGGAACGACAGCGGCAGGCGCAGCTCGATGGCGGCGCGCCAGAAGTCATCGTAGACTGGCGAGTCGTAGTCCTCGACGCCCGGGTGTCCGGGCATCATCACCCCGCGCAGCCCGAGGGCCTTGATCGACTCGATATCCTTGATGCCCTCCGCGGGCGTGCGCATCGCCGTCTGCCCCGCACCCAACAGCCGTTGCGGGTGAGCGCCGCAGAACTCCGCCATCCAGCGGTTGTAGGCATCGCAGCAGGCGCGCTTGTACTCGAGGTCTTTGTGGTTGCAGATCACCATGCCCACGGTCGGGTAAATGACCTCGGCGGCAACGCCGTCGCGCGTTTGATCCTGCAGGCGCGCCTCCGGGTTCCAGCCGCCGGGATGCAGCTCTTCGAAGCGGACACCCATCAGGCGGATTTCTTCGGCTGGTTTTCCAGCGGCCGCGACGATGCCCATCGGCACCGGTGTCTGCATGCCATCGATGACGAACATGTCGCCGACGCCATCGACGTGCTGCAGGCGCGGCGCGCGCGCGCGGAAGCTCGGATCGATGTGATCGGTGTACATGTTCGGCGGCTCGGTGATGTGCGAGTCGGCGGAGATGATCGGGTAGGTCGTGCTGCCCATGGTGGCCCCTTTCGCTCCGCATCTAAATGAAAATCACGACAACACGAAAGGGGGAAAGCACGAAAAGGGAAAGGCTTCTCTAGTGTTCTTTCGTGATGCCGGGATATCGTGCTTTCGTGATTCTCTGGCGGCGCTTGAGGTCAACCGTTTCAAATCGGCTCCGGAAGCTTGAGGTCATTGCCGGCGGTCCTCAGAGGCGCCCGTCCCACACCGCACGCGTTGCGCCGTACGGATCCAGGCGCACGCCGATGCTGTCGCCGAGTTCCATGACGGCGCGCTGTTCGGAACGGTACGCCGGCCACTCGCCCACCGCGTCACAGCCGGGATCGCCGCTGCGGATGAAGGCGATCCAGGCCGCGTGCATCGCATCCGCCAGCGCTTGCGGCCGCGGGCCGGGGCCGAGGAAGATGTCGACGCCCGGGTTCTTGAGGTTGTTGAACATGAACGGGATCTCAAGCGCGTGCGTCGATCTGAGTCGTCCGCCGAAGGCACGCGATTCCCACGTGAAGAGGTACTGATGCACCGTGCCGCCGCTCTGCGCGTGAGCCTCCGCCAGGCGCACTGCCGGGACGCGGAAAAAACGATCCGTCAAGATGGCGGTCAGCAGATCCTCCGGTGAACGGCCCGGCCATTCGCTGCGATAAGCGCCGAGCGCCGCGTCCGCGTCACTGAAGAGGCGTGCCGCGATGCGCTGCAAGCGTCCCTCATCGACCGCGTTCACCGGGAAGAGGGTCATCTCGTCACGATTGGTCCCAATGAGGACGCGTACCGCCGATGACAGGCCGGTGCGCACGGTGTCGATCGGCGCCCGCGGCAGCACGTGCCCGTCGATAACCGGCTGAAAGGGCATGCCGGCAAGGGCGGCGCCGGTCATGGGGCGCAGATCGCCGGTGCGCGATCGTTGTTCGATCTCGATTTGCGCCGCGAGGATGCGGTCCACGGGTGCCGCGAGCAGATCGTCCATCGATGCGGCGCCTATCGTGACCACGAACGTCCGGCCGATCTCGGCACCTTGTTCGCGGCTGAGCACGGCATGCGCGGCGCCGCTCTGCGGAATGGCGCCACGGAAGAGGCCGGCCGCCGCGGGGCACCCGAGCAAGATGCCGACGCTCATGGCACCGGCGGACTCCCCCGCAACGGTGACCTGCTGCGGGTCGCCGCCGAAAGCGTGGATATTGTCACGGACCCACTGCAAGGCGGCGATCTGGTCACGGATGCCGTTGAGGCCGGAGCTGGCGTAGGCGGGGCCACCGATGTCCTCGAGATGCGCAAACCCGAGGGCGCCGAGCCGGTAGTTGATGCTGACCGTCACGATGTCGCCACGTCGGGCGAACGAGGTGCCGTTGTACCACGGAATGGCGCCCTGTCCGGTGCGGAAACCGCCACCGTGGATCCAGACAAAAACCGGGCGGCGCGCATCGTCGAGCCGCGGTGTGCAGACGTTCAGCGTCAAACAGTCTTCATCCCAGTGCACCTGCGGGTTTGCGGTAAGCCCTTCTTCACGCGGTTGTGGGGCCGCCGGCCCGAAGCGCTGGGCAGCGCGCACGCCCGTCCACCCGTCGTGCGGCTCTGGAGCGCGGAAGCGCCGCGGCCCGGTGGGTGGCGCCGCGTACGGCACGCCCGCGAAGAGCATGATGCCCTCCTTCTCCCGACCCTGCACCTCGCCCTGCTGTGTTCTTGCAATTGTATTAGCCATGGCTCGTCTGTTTCGGCGGCAAGTCGGCGACCGGTGTGGGTCACCGCCCTGAGGATCGCAGGAGGCACCTTGAATTGTCAAGAAAACCTGAATGCGCTCTACCCCAGACCCAGGCGCTCCAGCTGATCGCGCGGCGCCTCGACCTCTTGCAACGCCGCGCGCAGTTGTTCCGCCATCATTGTTTCCGCCGCCGCGCCGGCGAGATTCTGATCTTCCGCCGGGTCGTTCGCCAGATTGAAGAGGTGATGCCCGCGGAAGCGCCCCATGGC
>CAZTDK010000527.1:0-5013 GCA_964611965.1 uncultured Binatia bacterium (SeqCode)
CCACAGGCAAGACAGAGACGGAGATGAATCCAGGTGCTGCCGTCACGGAGGCACGCTTCGCAGCCCTCACTCCGCGGCGCGACGGTCACGACCTGCGCCAGGTGCTCGCACACCAGCGGAGCGTCCTGCACCCGACGATCACCCGCAATGGCCGGCACGTCGATCGCGATGGCGGCGACGCCGGCTCCAGCAATTGCGAAGGCGACGGAGAGCAATACAACAACACGAAAGGCGTCGACCAGCGCTGCTCGCAGGGCGCGTTGCAGCGCCGCTGCGGCGGCACCGGCGTCCGGAGGAATGGGAGTGCCGCCCAGCATGTGTCGCTGCGCCAACAACGCCTGCTTGACGGCTGGCGCGGCATCGACAGCGGCGATGCGCTGGCCAAGCGCTGTGTCGAAGACCGCTACAGCAACCAGCCCGGCGATGGTAACCGCCAGGAGGCCGGCGAGTCGGGCGACGGTGCTGTTGATTCCTGAAGCGACGCCCGCCTGTTCATTGCCCACCGCTCCCATCACCACCGCGGTGATGGGAGCAGCGATCAGCGCCATACCCAAGCCGACGACAGCCATCGGCGGCACGAACGTCTGCCAATACGATCCGTCACCGAACGGATACGCGAAGAGCGCCAGACCGGTCGCGAGCATGAGCGGACCGAGGATGAGTGGCCGCTTTGCACCCCAACGATCGGTGAGACCACCCGCCCAGCGGGATAATGTCCCCATGACCACGGCGAACGGCAAAAAGACCGCGCCGGTCAGCGTCGCGGAATAGCCATACGCCTGCACCAGCGTGAACGGGAGCAGGAAGAACGTCGCTGGAACGGCGAAGTAGACGAGAAAGGTCAGCAGGTTGGCGGCGCTGAATGTGCGCACGCGAAAAATTTCCGGGGGCATCATCGGCTCGGCAATGCGCGATTCAAACCATATGAAGCCCGCCAGTAACGCGAAGCCGGTAAGCAAGAGCACCCACACGACTGCAGACGGTGCGCCGCCGGACGCGCCGATCAAACCCGCGGTCACGCTGGCGAACGCCAGGGTGGCAAGGCTTGCTCCGAGTATGTCCAATGTGGCAGCAGCGCGCGGCGCACGATTTTCCGGCAGGCGTGCGACGCATACGCCCAGAGCAGCGACCGCCACGGGTACCCCGACCAGTAACACCGCCCGCCAAGACACGGCGTCGACCAGCCACCCGCCAAGCAGCGGTGCGGCGCTCCCGGTGAGCGATGACGCCGCAGACCAGACGCCTAGTGCCCGGCCGCGTTCGGCGCGTGGAAACGAGGCGCTCAGATGCGCCAGGCTATTGGGTGTGACGACCGCCGCGCCAATCCCTTGCAGCGCACGCGCGATAATCAATGCGGTGCCGTTGGCGGCGAGACCGCCGGCGAGAGACGCGACCGCAAAGAGGGACAGGCCAATCAGCAGCATTCGGCGGCGACCGAACCGATCACCCAAGGCGCCGCACACCATCGTCAGCGCGGCGAGGGCCAAGGTGTACGTGCTCGCGATCCACTGCATCATTCCCACCGAAGCATCCAGTGCCTGCTGGATGGCGGGTAATGCGACATTGATCACCGTCGCTTCGAGGAAGACCAAGCTCGAGGCCAGCACCGTTGCCGCGAGCACCCAGCGCTTGGCGTGCGCCGCACAGCCAGGGGTCTCCGGCGCCGCACGTGCGGCCGCCTCTTCACAGGGTGGGCGAAGATTCGCAAGCGCCATTCAGCGAGCTCACCTGCCTATGCAGCCGTGACCCGAGCACCCCATCCAACGCCTCGCATGACCGTCGGCGAATCGGGACGCGGAGCCGCTGACGTACCGAGCAGCATGGTTTCGCAGAATACCATTTTCATCACCGCCAGTCGCTGACCGTGAGCCCGCGGTGGCGTTCCCGCCGGATCACGATCTCCGCGTGAGAGATGCACAGCTCGATCTGCCGAAGCGGCCGGCCGCTCGCTTCGCTCTTGCGAAGAATCGTGACCGCGCCGGAGACGCAGCGCTCGGCTCGACAGCGGATGGGGTAACGACAGTGGAGGATGGTCAGGAGTGCCGGCTCCGCAGCGAAATCCACGGACGAACCCGTATCACACCCAAGGAACGAAAGGATCAGCGGGCGGCAACGACGTCGATGAACGGCCCCTTCCCTGGCGGTATCGCATGGTCGACACCGTTTCCGGCCCGTGCCTGCCATCGTGGTCCTCGTGGGCGAATGATATTGGACCTCGTATGGACACCCTATTGCACATCGTCGGCCTGCTGCTGTTGCTGATTACCTGTCTGGCGTCTTTCGCGTCGCTGCTGATCGGGTTGCCGGGAACCTTCCTCATCGTCGGCGCCGCGCTGATGTACGGGTGGGCGACGGGATTTGCGACGGTGCACTGGTCGACCGTCGGATGGCTCTTCCTGCTGGCGGTGCTCGGCGAGGCGGTCGAGTTCCTTGCCGCGGCGCGCGCGGTGGGCGACCGCCCCTCACGGCGCGTCATGGCCGGCGCATTGGTCGGTGGGGTTGTCGGCGGCCTCGTCGGCATGCCCTTTCTGTTCGGGGTGGGCGCGCTCCTCGGAGCTCTTGCTGGTGCCTTTAGCGGTGCGGCGCTCGCCGTGGTGTCCGAGGGCGGCACGCTGGGTGCGGCGTTTTCAACGGGCCTGGCGGCCTTGCGCGGACGGTTGTCCGGTTTCGTGTTGAAAGCCGCCGTCGCGGCCGTGATGCTCGTGGTGCTGGGCGCCGCGGTCGGGTAGCCGTCCTCGACACTACGAGCAACGACCTCGATATCTACGCTGACATAAGTCTATCAGATACTACCGTATACGGTACGGCGCTGATGTTTAGTCACGGCCGTTGACCGGGAATTCAGGTTGGTGAAGTAGTCGCGCAACACGTGACCACAGATTCCGTGTATACGGCGCGCAGAAAGCATCCGTCAAACGTCGCCAACCAATACGCGAGCATCGCGCCGGCACGCTGCAGGCTGGCGATGCAGTCATGGCAATACTTGCTCGCCAGCCGCTCCGCCTGCGCAGCGGCGCCCATCGCGGTACGGAGCTCTCCCATCAGTCAGCGTGCAGCCGCCGATAGGATGCGTCCCCTCCCTGCTCGGTCAACGCCAAGCCGAACTCGTGAGCGCCGAGCAAGCCATGGCGGATCACGTCAGCATCGATCGGCATCGGCATGTTGCCGATGAACGGAAACGCCAGGACGTCATCCACGATCGTCTTGAGCGCCGCGCTGTCGTGGGCATCGATGGACAATTGCCCAACATGTACCGGCAGTCCGACCTCGATGAAAAACCGGGCGACGCAACGCGCCTCGTCCAACCGCTGCTCCATGACGAGTTGTGCAAGCGTACCCATGGCCACCATTTCGCCGTGCAGATGATGCGCGTTCGCCTCCGGGATGGCGGTGAAGCTCTGGGCAAACGCGTGGGCGGCCGCCAGCCCACCACTTTCGAAACCCAGACCGCTCAACAGCGTATTGGCCTCGACGACGGCTTCGAGCGCGTCATTTACGCTACTGCTGGCCACTGCCGCCGCCGCCGCCGCGCCATGCTTGAACAGCGTATTCGCGCACACCTCGCCAATCGCGATGGCCGCAAGCGTGGGACGCGCGCCGACCATCGTGCTCGCGGCGCGATTGCGAAGGCACGCTGAGGCTTCGTACCAGGTCGCCATCGCGTCGCCCATCCCGGCAACGACGTAGCGCTCCGAAGCTGCCGCGACGACACCCGTATCGACAACCACCAACGCCGGACTGCAGGGATAGAACTCCACCCCCTCGGACACGCCGGCGGGCGAATAGAGCACCGAAAGCGCGGAACAGGGGGCATCATTCGACGCCAGGGTGGGCGCGATGACGACTGGCACATGCAGCCTGAACGCGACCGCTTTGCCACTATCCACACACTTGCCGCCGCCCACGGCCACCACGCAATCGACACGCTCGCCCTGAAGAGTACGCACATGCTTCTCGACCTCTTGCTTCGAGCATTCGCCATCGAACCTGCAGACGATCGAATCGATCCGCGCTGCGCGCAACGCCTCGATCAGCGGGCCACCGTGGCGTGCCTCGCCACCGGCGGAAATCAAAACCGCAACGCGCTGGGCGGGAACGAGCGCAAGATACCTGCCCATCTGCGCAAGAACGTCCTTGCCCTGAATGTATCGTTGCGGCGCAATGAAGACCCGCGGCGCACCGCAGGCACCAGTTGGCGCGAAGATCCCATGCGGGAGATAGGTCCCGGCGATTTCCATTTTCCTCCCTCCACCTGCATGGCGATTTCCGCGATCGATGCGCACGCCATCGAGGCAACCGGTCGTCGCGGCCGTTCCCCGCGGTCCACCACCTAATGAAGCCCGTCCACCGCCGGCAGCGAGCCCCTGCTGGCGACGTCTGGTATTGCGCCGCTACTCAATTACCAGCGTCGTCTGTTGCGGCAAGTCCCGCGACGAGGTGCCGACGCGAATCTGGTAGGTGCCGGGGTGAACAATCCAGTCGTTGATCTCCGCACTCCACGCCGCAAAACTCGAGCGGTCGAGCGTCATCTCCGCCTGGCCCGCCTGGCCCGCCTGCAACACGACTTTGGCGAACCCCTTGAGCTGATTCGGCGGCTCCTCGGCCACGGTGGGGAAGCCGACGTAGAGCTGGACCACTGCAGCACCTTCACGGCTACCGGTATTGGTCACGGTGACGGATACGGCGTAGGTGCCGTCAGCGCGGCTGGCAACGCGCAGGTCGCCGAGCGTGAAGGTCGTATAGGACAGGCCGTAACCGAATGGGAACAGCGGCTGCTGCTCGTATTGGTCGTAGTAACGATAGCCGACGAAGATTCCCTCGTCATAGCTGACGACACCGTCGACACCGGGATACTGCGTCAACTCCTGCGCCGGCCCCTGGTCCTCGCTGGTGGGGAACGTCATCGGGAGCCGTCCGGAAGGTTCGGCGTCGCCGAACAGTACCGCGGCGATCGCGTCGCCGGTTTGCTGGCCGGGATACCACGCTTGAATCACGGCGGCGACCTGTGCGAGC
>CAZTDK010000528.1:0-4993 GCA_964611965.1 uncultured Binatia bacterium (SeqCode)
GGGCGACGGCGGCTACGCGCCGTCCGACGGCAGCGGCGGCACCGACGCGAACCCGGGTGGCGGCGGTGGCGGCGCCGCCGGCGGTGGCGGGGGCAATCACGACTGCGACAGCTACGGCGGCGGCGGTGGGGGTGGCGGCAGCGGCGGCTGCGGCGGCGAGGGCGGTACGGGCGGCGGTGGCGGTGGTGGGTCGTTCCCCATCTGGATCAACGCGACCTCGGGGACGGTATCGATCATCAGCACCCACCTGAGCCCCGGCCGCGGCGGCGATGGCGGCAACGGTGGCTCGGGTGGCGCCGGCGGCCCTGGCGGCAGCGGCGGCGCTGGCGGTGGCGGCGAAGACGACTCGCTCGCCGGTGCAACCGGTGGCCACGGCGGTGCCGGCGGCCAGGGTGGCCACGGTGGTGGCGGCGGCGGCGGCCCGAGTGTCGGCATCGCCTGCGCCGGCGGTGCCACCGTCACCTGCAGCGACCTGGCGTTCAGCAGCGGCACCGGTGGCAGCGGCGGTGAGTCCGCCGGAAACAAGGGGGCTCCCGGTCTGGGGGCGAACGCATACGGCTGCACGGATATGCGCTGTATAACGCCGGCGCCGGCGACGCCGACACCGACGACTACGCAAACCCCCACGGTGACCCCGACGCCGGGATTCATCTGGGTGCTCAACGGTACACCGGTGGCGGGGCCGTTGGTGTTGCCGCTCGGCGGAATGGCGTATGGCGAGGCGTGCCCGGGGTGCGGCATTCAGAACCTGGTGCTCGTCGACAGCGGCGGCCGACTCTGTTCGACCACCTACAAGGCCAAGCTCCAGGTCGACTTCAGCAACGTCGACGGCAGCGAGCCGTTCGTCGAACAAGCGCCCGACACGCGGCCGACCGAGGCGTTGATCAAGCAAATCCCCGGCGCGCCGACTGCAGGCACCTACACTCTGCTGATCCAGGTCTACGATTGTACGAGCGGCGAACTAGGTCCGCAGATCCCCATGCCCAACGCCATCCAGTACTTCGCACCCCAGTTCTCCTGGCTGGTTGACGGTACGCCGGTGCCCACGCCATTGCAGGTGCCGATCGGCGGACGGACCTTCGCCAACTCCTGCCCCTCCTGTCCGGGCACGCTTGTCCTGCAGGATAGCGGCGGGCGCTTCTGCTCGAGTGTTGGCAAGCCGAAGCTGCTGTTGGATATCAATCAGGCTGTCTATGTGATTACCCAATACCCGGATGCGAGCACGACCCAGGCCTTGGTCGACACCATTCCCCCTGCAACCACACCGGGTGTGTACGATCTGACTATCCAAACATACGATTGCCAGACAAATGCCCCCGGGCCGCAGGTTCCGATGGCGAATGCCATTGAGTATCTGCCGCCGACGCTGACCCCGACGCCCACGACGACGCGCACGTTTACCGCGAGCGTGACGCCAACCGGCACACCCACCCGTGCAGCGACAGCGACCGTCACGGCAACAGCGGCCGTCGCCACCGCCACGCCGACGGCAACGGTGTCGACGCCGACAGCGACACCAACCAGCGGAGCGAGTGTGACGCCGACGCGGACACCCACCCGCGCCTCCACACCGACCGTGACGGCAACGCCGACGGTTGCCACCGCGACGCCGACGACAACCGTCGCGACGCCGACACCGACACCGACGCCGACCAGCGGTGGCACGCTGAGCTGGATCGTGGACGGCACGCCGGTGCCCACACCCCTGGTCGTTCCGGTCGCCGGTATGACCTACAGCAGCAACGGGCTCCTGGTGCTCAACGATGCGGCCGGGCGCTTCTGCACCTCCGGGCCAGCGCCGTTGCTGTCGGTCGATCTGGGAGGCGGGACGACGTCGCCGGCGTTCGGAACGTATCCCCTGACCAGTGCCTCACAGATCAGCGTGTCGAACATTCCCGGCGAGGCGGCTGCGACGTACAACATCCTTGTGCAGACGTACGATTGCAGCTCGGGCGTGCCGCAGCCGGTGATCAGCATGCCGAACGCCATCCAGTTTCAGTGATACGGGTGGAACGAACCGCGCCAGTCCTTGCCTGGATGAAGCTGGCGCCCGATCGGCGGATGGAAGCAGCTCGCCATCGTCCCTCTCGGGCTGGATCGCGCTGCAGTCGGTGCGGTGCGGTCCGGAGCTCTCGTGCGCGTGGACGCCGAGGAGGTGCGCCTTGTCCGGGTCGACCACCGCCGGCTGGAGTCGAGCCCGGGTTTCTTCCCGCCATCGGGACGGATGTTTGTCTCGAGACAGGATTTTCGTGGGTCGTCGGGAGAAGTTCTCAAGCCCGTCGCCGCAGAGCGAACGGCGCGGCGCAGGCGACGATCGGCCTCGAAGAGGTCAGGCGCTTTAGCGCTGCGTAAACACCGCCGCGCCGTAGGGTGCCCCGGTCGTGCCGCCGTCGACGACGATCTCGGTGCCGGTCACGTTCCGCGCGTCGTCGGAGGCGAGGTAGAGCACGGCTTGTGCGACGTCCTCGGCCTCGCCGAGCCGCCCGAGCGGCACGTAATGCGACAGGCGCCGCTCGAGCTCGACGCGCGCCTCTTCGGTCGGCGCAATGCGCGACCAGATCGGCGTGCGGGTCCCGCCGGGCGTCACCTGGTTGACGCGAATGCCGCGCGCCGCCAGGTCCGACGCGAGATTTCGCGTGAGTGCGCGTACCCCCGCCTTGCTCGCGCCGTACGCCGCGTACCCCGGCTGACCAAGGACCGCGTGCACCGAGCCGTTCAGAATAACCGAGCCGCCGTCGGAGAGGTGTGGCACCGCCGCCTGCACGGTGAAGAACGCCGCCGTGAGATTGACGCGCACGATCTCCTCGAAGAGCGCGATCGGCGTGCTGCCGACCGGCGTCTGCCCGCCGATGCCGGCGTTGGCGAACACCGCGTCGAGTCGACCGAGCCGCTCCGCAAGGGTCGCGACTACGGGCGCGATCGCGGCGAGGTCCGCGACGTCGAGCCGCGCCGTGACGACGTCGGCACCGATCGCCGCCGCCGCCTCGGCGAGCGTGCGCTCGTTACGTCCTGTGATCGCGACGCGCGCGCCCTCGGCCGCGAGGAGCCGCGCTGTCGCCAGGCCGATACCGCTGTTGCCGCCGGTGATCAGAGCCGCCCTATTCGCGAGCCGCATGGGACCTCCATTCGCCGGTCGAGGTCGAATCGTTGCGCGCTCGCCGGCAGCACCGCAATGTCGTTCTGTTCAACGTGCCTGGATCACCTGGCAAAGGCAAGGTCGAGGGTCTGAATACCCTACTGAGACTTTCCAGGGCTGGAAAGGCCTCGGTCTGAGGCAACCGGCGCAAAGGGCGTCCCGGTCCATCCCTCAGGCCACTGCCGCCTCCGGCTTGACCGTTGCTGCCGGCAGGAAGATGGAGAACCGCGTGCCGCGGCCGAGCGTGCTCTCGACCGCGATCCAGCCGCCATGTTCGGTGATGATCCCCTGAGCGACCGCGAGGCCGAGGCCCGTGCCTTCGCCGATTTCCTTCGTCGTGAAAAAGGGCTCGAAGATGTGGGGCAGGGAGTCTGGGGAGATCCCGGAGCCGTTGTCTTCGACGGTCACGCACAGGTATCCGCCTTCCGCGCTCCCATCGTCGCCGGGAGGACGGGTGTGGCGGGTTTCGGCGCGCACCTGGAGCGCGCCCCCCTGCCGCATGGCTTGGAGGCCGTTGAGCACGATGTTCGCGAGTGCTTGCAGCAGCTGATTGGCGTCGACGTTGGCCAGCAGCGGCGTTGCCCCGGGTTCGTAGGTGACGAACACCTGCGCCTTGTTGGCGGCTGACGACAACATATCGAGCGTGTGCGTGATGATGTGCCGCACGTCCGCGACACCGACCGTACCGCCGCGGCGCCGCGAGAAACCGAGCAGTTGTTGGATGATCGCGGTCATCCGGTCTGACTGCTCGATGATGATGGTGGCGTTGGCGACGACCTGAGGCCGTGGCATGTCGGTCGACGCGATCAACTGCGCACGCGCCGAGGCGACGCTGAGCGGCGTGCCGAGCTCGTGCGCCACCCCGGCAGCGAGATGGCCGACGGTGGCCAGGCGGTCGGTGTGACGCAGCTGCTCGAGCGCTGCCATACGCGCCTCGGTTTCGCTGGCGATGCGAAGACGGGCGTCCGCGAGCTGTTCGCACATGACATTGAGCTCGCGCGCCAGGTCGCCGATTTCGTCCTGTTGCCGCAGCGTCAAGGGTTCCTGGAAATCGCCGCCGCCGACGCGGCGCGCCTTGTCGCGCAACAGCTGCAGCGGCCGACCCACAAACCAGAAATCGACAAGGGTGACGATCAGCGAGCAGGTGAGGATCACCGCCAACGTCGCCACCAGCATCGCGGTATGCGTCATGTTGATGAAGCGCTGCTTGCCCGTCAGCGGCTCTTCGAATTCCAGTGCGGCCGGTGGCGGCGGCTCTCCTTCGAGCGACTTGTAGAAGTATTGCCACTCCTCTCCGTGCTCGTCGTGTTGCGTGAAGCGCACCAGCTGGTGATTCGCCAGCGCCGCGAACTGCTCGGAGGTCAAGTCCGGCCGCGGCAGATAGTCGGGCGCGCCGTCGAGACCAACCAGGCGGACGGTCACGATGGAGGCACGCTCGTTGGCGCGCGCCACCAATTCCTGTGCGCGCCGCCCCCCCTCCTGCTGCCACACTGCTTCGAGCGTGCCGAGCCACGCCAACGCCACCTGTTGCGTGCGCAGCCGATCGGCGTCCGACAACACGATCTCCTGGCGCGTCTCGACGAACGCGTACGCTGCCATGACCATGATGACTCCAAAGATCAACAGGAGATTGAGCTTGCGCGCCAGTCTCATCGTCCTCCTCCGTTCTCACTTGCTCGGCAGCCCGCCGATTGTGCCACGAGCGGTGATTCCTGTTCCAGGGCCTGCAGGACCTGCGGCCGGCTATTTTCCCTGGTCCACTGCGGGATGTTGAGGTGTGTGCGAGCTGCCGAGCCCGACTCGGCCACGCCCACCATTGTCGAACTGGGACGCCGGCAGCGACCCAACGAGAGCGGC
>CAZTDK010000529.1:0-4979 GCA_964611965.1 uncultured Binatia bacterium (SeqCode)
CGTGATGAACTCGAACCGGCGATAGCAAGCGAAGGTCCATGCCTTGGATCAACTTTGTTTAGGGCAGACTCGCGAGTAACAGGGAGTCAGTGCTCGGATTTTATGCGCGCTTAATAATAGTTGATGAAGTTCTCGGCGATCTGCTGATCGCGTCGAGGATCGAACCGTGCAGAACGATGCATCGTTGCGTGCATTCTGCACGGCGCTCAGCCAGGAGAATCGGAGTTCGGAGGCCGCCACGCACTCTTGATAAAGTGATTTTCCTCAGATCATGGACGCGGCGAGTGTTGACCGGCGCTGCCGCATGTGAACATTATGCCCCGACTTTAACAGGCCCACTGTACGCGCCATCTTGATGAGCCGACATTGGACGCAATCACAGCAGTTGTCGAATAATCGCGGCTATGAAGTATCGGAGCATATGTACGGACTGTCCGCCTTGGTCTTCCTGCTCTACCGTTCTCTGGTTGTTGCTCATCACCGCCGTCTGTGGGTGCGGCGCCATCTGGTACAAGGCCGGCAGTACCAACGGCGATTATCAAGCCGCGAATGATCGTTGCCAGAAGGAGGGCCACGCCGAAGGCCCGGGCTTCGCGCGCTGTATGGAGGAGCAAGGGTGGGCCACCAAACATTTCGGTTTGCCTGCCGCTCCGAGCGACGCGAAAAAGAGCGTCACCGCGGAGAGCCCGTCGCCTCCACCACAGACTGCACCCGCCACCGGGAATGTGAAGCGCAACGTCCCCGTCGAGAGTCCCCCAGCTGCGTCGCGGTCCACAGCCGAGGGTGACACGACGAAGAGCGCCGTCGCCGCGAGCCCGTCGACGCCCTCACAGCCCGCGCCCGCGGCGGGTGATACGCAGAGCAGCCCCACCGCCGCGAGTGTGTCAGCGACGTCGCAGAGTGCGCCCGCCGCTGTCGATGCGAAGAACAATGTCCCTGCGGCGAGCCCACCAGCGCTCTCGGCGCCTGCGCCAGCTGCCGGTGACGGCGCTGCATCGCCGGAGGTCAGTGACGCTCCGGCTGCCGAGCAGCCGATGGTTGTCAAGAATTGGTTCAAGCTTGGTGGAACGGCCGATGATCTCGCCGCGGCGCAGGCACGTTGCGCGACCAAGCTCAACATCGCGGAGCGCCCGGCCTCCGCATCTCAGGCGGTCTCCAGCGAGATGATCGACTGCCTCCGCAATGAAGGGTGGCATCCGTTTTAGGACCTGCGGTCGGCCCTTTTCTTTGGTCCGCTTCCCGGTTGGGTCGCTGCTCGCTTCCAAGCCCGACAGGCAGCTAGTCAAGTCCGTCTGGGCGCGTCCACCTGCACCGCCCCCCGGCTTGTGAACGACGGGGAGGTCGGATAGGTAGACTCTACGCGCCTGCGACCGAAACCTGTGCTCTTGGCGAACTGTTGGTGAGGGGCACGGCATAGCGACCCAACGGGGAGCGGGCCATAGATAAGGACGCCGGCCGCAGGCCCGGGGAGAGAACCGCATGAATCACGACGCCATTCGAGACAAGGTTGCCATCGTCGGCATGGGCTGTTGCAAGTTCGGCGAGAACTGGGACAAGTCGCCGGAGGACATGATCGTCGAGGCGGCCTTCGAGGCCTACGAGGACGCCAAGATCGAAAACCCGCAGCAGCAGATTGAAGCGGTCTTCTGTGGCTCCGTCTATCCGTCGAAGGGGACGGCCGAGGTCGCCGACGCGCTGAAGCTGTTCGGGCGTCCGGTGAGTATGACGCAGAACTACTGCGCCACCGGCACCGACGCGTTCCGGTACGGGGTCTTCTCCATCGCTTGCGGCTTGTACGATACGGTCATGGTCGTTGGCTTCGACAAGCCGAAGGACCGTGGCGTCTCCGGCCCCAGCGCCGTGACCACCGGCGTGCGCGGGCTGCCGATGACCCCGGCGGGTTGGTTCTCGCTGTGCGCCGCCAAGTACTTCGAGACCTACGGCGCCGGGCGCGAGGATCTCGCCAAGATCGCCGTGAAGAATCACCACAACGGCACCCTTGCACCCAAGTCGATGATCAAGAAGGAAATCACCGTCGACGACGTGCTGAAGGCGCCGCTCATCTCGTGGCCGTTCGGGTTGTACGACTGCTGCGCACAGTCGGACGGCGCCGCTGTCGCGATTCTTTCCAAGCGCGAGTTGGCGAAGAGCTTCCGTGACGACTACGTGTTGGTGAAGGCGGTGGCAATCGCGCTTGCTGAAAACCCGCAGAGCGATCCGAGCTTCGACTTCCTGCGCTGGAAGGCGAACGTCCATGCCGCGCAACAAACCTACAAGCAAGCCGGCATCAGCAACCCGTTCAAGGAGATCGATGTTGCGCAAGTGCACGACTGCTTTACGATGACCGAGCTGCTGACCTACGAAGACCTCGGGTTCTGCGAAAAGGGTTCCGCCAAAGATCACATCGCCAGCGGCACCTTCGCGCTCGGCGGCGAGCTGCCGGTCAACACCGATGGCGGCTTGAAGACCTTCGGCCATCCAACCGGCGCCACCGGTGTGCGCATGCTCTACGAGAACTACAAGCAGCTACAAGGCAAGGCGGGCCAACGGCAGGTGAAGAACGCGACCCTGGCGCTCACCCACAATCTGGGCGGCGCACCGCAGACGTGCGGGATGACGATCATCGGATTGCCCTAGGCCCTGCGGACCTGCGGTCGGCGTCTTTTCTATGGGCCGCTCCCCCTTCGGGGAGCCTCAGGACAGGATTGGTCGCTAGATACTGCCAAGACCGACAGGCTGCTGGGGCCTGCGTCGGCGCAGCTTGGTTTCGCTAGGAGAATGAAAAACAGGAAATCAGCAACAGGAAACGAAAATAGGCAAACGGGGCTGATGGTCCGTTGACCAATTTTGATTTCCGGTTTCGTGTTTCCGGTTTTCCATTCTCTTGTTCCGAGAAAGTCCGACAGGCTGCTAGGAGGTACATTCTATGAGCACCCCAGTCAGCCGCAAGCAGTTCGATCAGGTCCTCGCTGATCTACGGTCGCAGGTCTCCGACCCGAGCGCCGGCCTTTTCGGCCCGGGCTCGGTGACGTGGAAGGTGCAGCGGCATAACGTCCTCGGTCTCGGCGGCGGGCGGGCCTTGCTGCTGCAGACGGCGCATCCGTGGGTCGCCCACGCCGTCGAGCAACACTCGCGCTTTCGCGAGGACCCACACGGCCGCGGCGAGCGCACGTTCAAAGCGGTTGGGGCGATGGTCTTCGGAGACCTCGAGATGGCTTTTCGCGCCGCGCGCCGCGTGCATGCGGTGCACGGCCGCGTGAAGGGCGCGATGTCCACCCGGGTCGGCGCTTTCGAGCACGGCACGCGGTACGATGCCAACCAGGTGGAAGGGCTGGTGTGGGTGTTTGCCACTCTGTGGGAAACGTCGGCGCTGGTCTATGAACTGGTCGTTGCGCCCCTCGGCGACGAAGAAAAGGAACAGTACTACGCCGAGGGCAAACGCTTCGCCGCCTGCTTCGGAATCCCCGCCGAGGCGCTGCCCGCGGATTGGTCCGACTTCCTGGCCTACAACGAGCGCATGTGGGGCTCTCTTGAGCTCGAGGTCGATTCAGTGTCCCTCGAAATCGCGCGCTACGTCCTGCAGCCGCCGCAGCCGGCGCTTGCGCCGGTCATGGAGTGGTTCAAGATCATCACTGCCGGGCTGCTGCCCAGTCGCATCCGGCACCAGTACCAGTTTCCCTTCGGCGTCTTCGAGCGCGCCCTGTACGACGCTTCGCTTCGCGCAATCCGACTGGGATATCCACTCCTTCCCGGGTACGTGAAGTACGCTCCGAACTACTTTCATGCCCGTTCGCGGGCCAGCGGCAAGGGCATCTATGATCCGACCGCCCTACGCATCGAGCAAGCGATCTTTGGAAAGCCCCGCGCCAGCGCCGCGGCGTGACGAGAGCGCAACCTTGGTGGCGAGTAGGCAATCGTCAAGCGCCTAGCCCAGATTTCTCACCACGGAGGCACAGAGACACGGAGAAAGCCAAGAGGACGACTGAGACAGCAGCTTTTCTGCCGCTCTGCCTTGCCTTCATTCTGTTGTCGCCGGCAACTGGACAGGCTTGGAAATTTTCTTCTTCTCCGTGCCTTCGTGTTTCCGTGGTGATCCTTTGGTGGGAAATGCAGACTAGCTACAGCCTTGTGCAAAACAGGGCACGAGGAGCGCGTCAACTCACCCCGCGGCCGCGAACGACTGACAAGACGTAGCGTTTTGTCCCTCCCGGCGGGGATTTCCTTGATCCGGAGACCTAATCAGCATATACAGCTTAGGCATGCGCCCCTGAGCCCGACGCGGCGTGAACCGGGACACCGCCGCGCCGCTGTCGCAGTCATCGCGCCGCGTCCCCCGATGTCTCGTTCAGCGAAAGCGACACCGCGCCGCTGGCTCGCACCCGTGGTAGGCGCGGCGCTCGGACCGCCGAGGCGAGGAGTTGTGCACCGGCTGTCTCGGCCTGCGCATTCGGGGACCGTGGGAATCGGAGGTGACGTTGATACGATCTGGGCCTCTCTGGGAGCCCTATGGGAAAGATCTTAGCGTCCAGCAGCTGTGTTTTGCACAAGGCTGTAGCTAGGCGGCGGCGAGGCTGTCGAAATTTGCCAGGCGGTTCAGCTTTTCGGCATCGGTAATCACTAGCTCGCGGTGCCCCGTCGTAATCGCCTTCTTTGCCTTCAGTCGGCTGAGTAGCCGGATGACCGTCTCTGGTGATACGCCGATCATCTCGGCCAGCTCGCGGCGCGAGTAGTTGAGCTTCAGCCGTGTGTTGCCATTGGTTCCCGACTCGCCGGCGGCGTTCGCAAGCTGTATCAGCAGCTCCGCCAAACGGTTCTCGGCGCGCTTCAGCGCCAGCGCCCGTACCCGTTTGCGCGCCGTGCTCAGCGCCTTGCTGAACGCCTCGATCAGGCGCACGCCGGTCATCGGATGTTGTTGAATGAACGTCATCAGACGTTCGCGCGGCAGATAGCACAGCTGCGAGTCGGCGATTGCCTCGGCC
>CAZTDK010000530.1:0-4977 GCA_964611965.1 uncultured Binatia bacterium (SeqCode)
CCCGGATCAAATCCTGAATGATTTTTTCCAGAAACTTCCGTGGAATCCGTCGGCGGGAGGCAATCTCTTTGACCGGGACAGACCGATCGCCCTTCTGCAGCGACAGATAGATCACCGCTCGCAGGGCATAGTCCACTTTTCGACTCACTTGCATCAGTGACACGGTACGACCCTCCTCACAACCGTCTCGGGCGGTTACTGACTGTCCTCGAACTCTTCCAACCATGCCATCTGGATGGCCTCGAGCTTGGCCTCGTTGGAGGCTCTGGGATCGTCGGCAAACGTTTCCATCGCAGTGACCCAACGGTGCAGGTCGGTAAACCGCACTTCCAGGGGGTTCACACCCGGATGCGCTTCCATCAAGGCAATAGCAATATCCTCTGTATCCTCCCAGGTTAGCGGCATCGCATTCCTCCGTTCCCCGTCCGGCCGGTCAAGGCACCACCTCCTCGACGCGCTTGTGTTCCAGTGCCTCCCTGATCGAACTATCCATGATGCGCTGCGCCAGCGGCGTCGTGGCCTGATTCAATTGGTCGGTCAGCTCGCGGATGCGGTTGTAGTCCGTCTCCTGCATTGCCGCTTCGAGCCGTGTGATTGCCGCGTCAATCGGTCCCCGCTCCTGCGCTTCGACCGTAGCCGATGCCATGGTTTTGCGAGTCGCGCGCAACAGGGCGTCGGCGTCATTGCGAGCTTCGATGAGCAACCGCGCGCTGACGTCGGCCTCGGCATGGTCAAACGATTCTTCCAACATCTGTTCGACCTGCTCGTCGGTCAGGCCGTATGACGGCTTCACGTCGATCGACTGTTCGCGACCTGTGCGTTGATCACATGCTGCCACGTTCAGGATCCCGTTGGCGTCGATCATAAACGTGACCTCGATGCGTGGCATACCCGCGGGCTGCGGCTCGATGCCACGCAGTGTGAAGCGTGCCAAGCTGCGATTGTCCTTGACCAGCTCGCGCTCGCCCTGGAGGACGTGGAAGTCCACGCCGGTCTGGTTGTCGACAAAGGTCGTGAACATCTGCTTGGCCGTCGCCGGAATAGTGGTGTTGCGTTCGATGATCCGTTCCATTACGCCGCCCACCGTTTCGATTCCGAGCGACAGCGGCACCACGTCGAGCAGCAGGACATCCTTGTGACCACCGGCAAGCACCCCGGCTTGTACCGCAGCGCCGAGGGCCACCACGGTCTCTGGATCAAGCTCGCTGTGCGGCTGGCGACCAAAAAGCCGTTCCACCCGTTGGCGTACCAGCGGCACACGCGTCGAGCCGCCGACGAGAACGACTTCGTCCAGGTCCGTCGCGCTCAAGTCGGCGTCTTTGAGCGCCTGCTGGCATGGAGCAATGGTCCGTTCGACGATATCAGCGATCAGCCCTTCGAAGTCGTCACGCGACAGCGTCTTCACGATATCGAGCCCACCGTAGTGCAGCTCCAGTGCTGCGCTGGGGTGGTTCGTCAGACGAATCTTCGCGGCTTCGGCGGCCGCGGTGGCTTGGCTGATGATTTCAGGATCGTGCTGAAGGGTGGCCGGAACCTCGGCCAGCAGTTGCTCGGCGAGGCGCCGGTCGATGTCATCGCCGCCCAACCGCGTATCGCCATTGGTGGCCAGGACTTCAAAAATGCCCTCGTGCAGCTTCAGGATCGAGATATCAAAGGTGCCGCCCCCGAGATCGTACACGGCAATGCGCCCTTGATTCCTTTTGTCGAGGCCATAGGCGAGAGATGCCGCCGTCGGCTCATTCACCAGGCGCAGCACCTCGAGGCCGGCGAGGCGGCCAGCGTCGCGTGTCGCCTGGCGCTGACTATCGTTGAAGTATGCGGGCACGGTAATTACCACGTGGCGCACCTCTTCACCCAGCACACGTTCCGCCCGCTGCTTCAACGCCGTGAGGATCAAAGCCGAGACTTCGGGCGCCGTATAGTCGCGGCCGTGGATGCGGAACTGCACCACGCCTTTCGCATCGTCGGCGAACACATAGTGCTCGCGGTCAGCGGCGGTGACGTGTTCCATCCCCAAGCCCATGAAGCGCTTCACGGACGCGATCGTGGTCAGCGGATGGTGCGGCGCGAGCGCTTTGGCGGCAGCGCCAACGACGATCGCATCCGGGCGCGGAAACGAGACGACCGAGGGCAACAATGGTGCCGCGGTCTCGGGGTCGACAATCACCCGTGGGGTACCGTCCTCCGAGTAAGCGATCAGGCTGTTGGTGGTGCCAAGATCGATGCCGAAAATCCGTCCCATCAGCTCTCCAATTCCTTATCCACATCGCGCATGAGTGTTCCGAGATACGCCAATGCGGAGAGCAGCTCCTTGAGCTCACGCGTCAGCCGGCTGGCGTCGGTCGCGTCGGCGTCCCAACTGGCATAGTTATCTTGAAGCCGACGCACCAAGACCCCGCGGCGCTCGGCCAGCTCGCCGCGAATCTCGCACATCTTACATCTGAGGGCGGCCGCGTTGTCGCCGTGCCGCGCCGCACGCATTTCTTCGAGCTGTTCCTGTACCTCGAACACCAACGCCGCGAGGTCGGGTGGAACGCGATTGTTGTTGGTGCCCAGGCCTTCACCAAGCAGCGCCAGCCAATATTCTCCGCGATCGATCGGATCGCGCAGTGTGCGGTAGGCGCGGTTCACCGCCGCGGTATTGCGCAAACTCGCCTGCCGCGCCGCTTGCGGGCCGGTTTGGTGCAAGTCCGGATGTATCCGGCGGTGCAGCTCATAATAGCGGCGCTGCAAGGCCTCCAGATCAATGACGAGGTGGCGCGGCAGACCAAGCACCTGAAAATGATCAGCCTCTTCGGGAAGGGGTTGAATGGCGTCGCAAGCGGGACAAAACAGCTCCTCGGTATGTTCAGAGCCGCATTGCCAGCAGCTCACCCGTGTCCTTGCGGGCCACATCGCTCCTTCCCGCTTCGCCGCCGAAGTCGGGGTCGAGCCCATGTCAGTCGCCTCCTACACCGTAAACGAAGCACCGCAGCCGCACGCGCGCTTCACATTCGGGTTGTGGAGACTAAAGCCCGACTGCATCAGCCCGTCGTTGTAGTCGAGCTCGGTTCCGTTCAAGTAGAGAAAGCTCTTGCGATCGACGATGATCTTGGCATCCGGGTCGCCAAACGTCTTATCGCCCTGGCGCTCCGTATCGAGATCCATCTTGTACTGCAGGCCGGAACAGCCGCCGCCAACGACTTTAACGCGCAAGCCCGCTTCGGGCTTGCCGCTTTGCGCCGCCAAGCTGCGAATCTTTGCGGCGGCATTCGGTGACACTGTGATTGCCACGGGTCCTCCTCCTAGCAGCTTGTCGGACTTGGCAGGTCGCAGCGACCCAACGGGGAGCGGTCCATAGAAAAGACGCCGGCCGCAGGCCCTACTGGTTTGAAGCGGCCTTGTCTGCCGGCTTGCCGTCGTCCGTCTTGGACTCGCCGTGGCGCTTTTTCCAATCGCCGATTGCGGCCTTGATCGCGTCCTCGGCGAGCACCGAGCAGTGAATCTTCACCGGTGGCAGGCTCAGATCCTCGACGATTTGCGTATTCTTGATGGTCAACGCATCGTCGAGGGTCTTTCCCTTCACCAACTCGGTGACATAGCTAGAGCTGGCGATGGCGCTCCCGCAACCGAAGGTCTTGAAGCGGGCATCCTCGATCACTCCCGCATCATTGATCTTGAGCTGCAGCTTCATCACGTCGCCGCATTCGGGTGCCCCGACAATGCCGGTCCCAACGTCGGCATCACCTTTGGGAAAAGAACCCACGTTGCGTGGATTCTCGTAGTGATCGATCACCTTATCGCTGTATGCCATACAAGCCTCCTGTGTCGCGTCGGCGACTTACTCCCGAGCCCATTGGAACGATTTCAGGTCGACGCCTTCCTTGGCCATCTCGTAGAGTGGCGACATATCACGCAGCCGCCGCACCTCATGAACGACGCGCTCGACAACGTGATCGACTTCCTCCTGCGTATTGAAACGGCCGAGGCCGAAGCGAATGGAGGTGTGCGCCAAGTCGTCGCCAACGCCGAGAGCCTTGAGCACGTACGACGGTTCCAGTGTCGCCGACGTGCACGCGGAGCCCGAGGAGACGGCGACGTCCTTCAAGCCCATCAGCAACGACTCGCCTTCGACGAATGCGAAGCTGACATTGAGATTTCCGGGGAGACGTTGCGTCGGATGACCGTTCAGGTACACCTCGTCGAGTTGCGAGAAGAGCCCCTCGTGGAGGCGTTCCCGCAACTGCAGCTGTCGCGCGGCATCGATCTCCATTTCGGCACCCGCCAACTCGCAGGCTTTGCCAAAGCCGACAATGCCGGGAACATTGAGCGTCCCGGACCGCATGCCGCGCTCGTGCCCGCCGCCGTCCATCATCGGGGCCAGCCGAACCCGCGGGCCCTTCGAGCGCACGTACAACGCGCCGCAGCCCTTCGGTCCGTAGATCTTGTGGCCGGTGAACGACATGAGGTCGATCCCCAAGGCATCCACATCGACCGGGATCTTGCCGACGCCTTGCGTGGCATCGCTGTGGAAGAGGATGCCCTTTTCCTTGGCGAGCTTGCCGATCTCGCGCAGTGGATGGATGGTGCCGATCTCGTTGTTGGCATACATGATCGAGATCAGCACGGTCTTGTCGGTAATCGCCTTGCGGACGTCGGCCGGGTCGATCAACCCCTGCTGGTCGACCGGAAGATAGGTGACCTGCGCTTTCCCGCTGCGTTCGAGCGCCTTGCAGGTATCGAGGATCGCCTTGTGCTCTGTGGTCGCGGTGATGATATGGTTTCCCTTGTCCTTATAAAATTCCACCACGCCCTTGATGGCGAGATTGTCCGACTCCGTGGCACCGCTGGTGAAGATGATCTCCTTGGCCTTGGCGTTGATCAGGCGGCTGATCTGGTCGCGCGCCTGGTCCACTGCGCCCTCTGCCTCCCAGCCGAACTGATGATTGCGGCTGGCGGCATTGCCGAACTTGTCGGTGAAATATGGGAGCATCGCCT
>CAZTDK010000531.1:0-4974 GCA_964611965.1 uncultured Binatia bacterium (SeqCode)
CCCCAGGCTTCGTTCGCGTAGGCCGTGTAGGGCTCGCCGTTGAGGATGCGGATGGCATACATCCCCTCCCACGCGGCATCGTGATTGAGCCCGGGTGGAAACTCCGACAGGCGAAAGACGACGAAGAACGCGCCGATGCACAGCACCAGCCCAAACAGCGACCACTCGAGCGCGCGCGGCAGCTCGGCCTCGTCGGTCGACGGCAGCACGCGCGCGTCGCGACTGACGACGTAAAGAAGGATGAAGCACAGCGCCGCGGCCGCCCAGGCGGCGGCGGAACGCTGGGCCACATGCTCGACGCTCAACCAGTACTGGCCCGCAATTCCGCCTGCCAGTGCGCCGATGAGCAACAGCAGACGCAGCCAGCGGCGCGGCACGTCTGCTTTGCTACTGGACATAGGGAATACGGACAAGACGGTTTTCAAGATCGGCGATGATGAACTCGGGATGCGCGCCGCCGGCAAACGCGATGCCCATGGGGGTTTCGAACGTCACGCCGGGAACACTCTGCGACTTGATCGTCTGCAGCAGCGTGCCCGCCTTATCGTACGTACGCACTTCCTTCGCCACCGGCACGGTGACCCAAATCATCCCCTTCGGATCGAGCGCGATGTAGGGCTCCGAGTATACCGTGCTCTCCCAGCCGGGGACCTTGAAGGCCGACACGAACTGGCCGTCGCGCGTGAAGATCTGCAACCGGCCGTTGCCGTTGTCGCAGACGTAGACCTGTCCTGTGACATCGGTGGTGATGCCCACCGGCTCCCAGAACTTACCGGGTTCAGCACCCTTGCCGCCCCACTCAACTTCCTTCATGCCGTTCGCCGCAAAGCGCAAGATTTTGTTATTACCAGTATCCGCAACGAAGATCGTACCGTGGGCGTCGACGGTGACACCACGCGGTCCGTAGAAGCCGGAGGCGAACTCACGCACGTACTTGCCGTCCTTGTCGAACATTTGTACGCGCTGGTTCCAGGTATCCGCGACGACGATGTCGCCCGTCGGCGCGACCGCGACGCCACAGGGCTCCTTGAATTGTCCCGGCAACTCGCCGAGCGAGCCCCAGGCGCGCACGAAACCCAGCTGCGCGTTGAACTCTTGCATGCGGTTGTTGCTGAAGTCGCACACGACGATGTCGCCGGTCGGGGTGACCGCGAGCCCGCGCGGTTGGTGCAAGACACCGGGCGCATCCGGCGCCGGCGGCGCTTCTTCTCCGCCCCCTGCGACCGCCGGCAGCTCCTCAATGGTCGTTACCGGCATCGTCCCGGCGAAGGAGCCATTGACCCCGAAGATGGTGACACCGGGATTCTGGTACACCGGCGTCAACAGATCGGTCCATTGGTTGAAGTTCGTAAGGTTGCCACCGTTGTATGTCCGGCGTTCCAGCGCACCGACCACCACCAGCTTGACGTGGTATTTGTCCAGGATCGCGGCAACGGTGTCCTTGTCGCCGCTGGTATACGCCAGTTGAATATCGGCCTTGCGGCGATTGATCTCGTTCCACGGATGGGCGCGTTGGAAGACGTGGTATTCCCAGCCCAGCACGGTCGGCAAGCCGGTGTTCATCGCGACCCGAGTGAACTCCTGATACGAGGGCCCTTGCGCTTCAAGGATGACTGGAATCCCGCGGATGTTGCGATTCAACCACTCGTAGGCGGCGAGCTCATCCGGCGCCTTTTGATGCAGATACGACATGCCGTCGAGAGTCGGCTTCTCGGTCGGCACGCGGTTGGTCTTGACCACGCCATACGTATCCGTGGCCGCGGTGAAGAGACCGATTCCGATCAGCCCCACCATCAGCACCTGCCACGGGCGCCGCAGCCACCCGAGGCGTAGCTCTCCCGTCCACAACGAGGCGGCGGCGGCCGCCGCCGCGGTCGCGAGCAGGAACCACGCTTCCAAGTAAAACTTGAAGAGCGTGTTCATGCGGTCCCACACGAACACCACTTCGCACCCGGCGGCGATCGCAAACGCAAAGCACGCCATGGCCACCGGAATCCGCCAGCGCGTCGGCGTGCGCGGCGCCAGCAGCACCTGCAGCGCGAGCAAGGAGAGAATCAACGCAAAGGTACGCGTCGATACGAACAGGCTGGCCACCATCACCGCGACCGCCAAGAGCAGCAGCACAATGCGCAAAGCACCCAGCGAGGCAGGGCCTCGACCCGTCGGCTCAGCGCGACCGCTCCCCATTGGGTCGCGATGCGGTGCCATCGCGAGCCGTGACTCGGGAGCACCGTCAGTCAAATCGCCAGCCGCTAGCGGCAGCCCGTCGCGCCCCTCGGCACGGTGCCCATCGGGTGCGTGGCCCACTGGGCGCAGATCACGAGTCCACAGCGCGTACAGAAATGGCACCAACGCAAACAGGAATACTCCCCAGATCGTCAAGAAATCCCACGGCACCACAAGCGTGCCGCGCTCCCAACCCCAGTTGCGCTCCGGCGGCGTGAAATGCAGGAAGAAGGGCGAGAAGAGCACGTACGCCCCGATCACCAGGGCCGCGGACGGCAGCACCACGCGGCTGATACCGCCCCACAGGAAGTGGAAGAAGCCGCGGTGATCGCCCTCGGTCAGCCAGATGGTGCCGACGAGAAACGGGAACAGCAGCACGTAGGTCGGGGTGCTCCACGCATTGGTGACGACAATCCCCCCGAGGGCCAGACAGAGCAGCGCCAGCAATACCAGCGTCGTGCCCCCCGGGCGCGGCTGATGCTCATGAATCACCCGCAAGCGCAGCCACATTACCGTCAGACAGAGAAAGGTCAGCGAGATCGGCATGACCATGACGTGCGCGTGCAGGTCGGCGAACAGAAAGCTCCACAGCGGAAATTCGTTGATCGTGTCGCGCACGACACGCGACGTCGCCCAGAAGTAGTCGAAGTTGACGACCTTGTGCGGTGGCCGTCGGCTCGCCGCCCATCCCAGGAGCTCCACCGGGCCGGCAAGGTTACCGATCAGGGCGACGAAGCATGCCGATAACACCCCCGCCTGCCAGTGATTGCTGATCGCCGCGCCCACGGCGAACGCCGCCGCGGCAGTCAGCCCGGCAACCAGGGCGATGCCGATGTTGAACATCAACGCCGGATCGAGGTGCAGCGTCTTCCCCAAAGCCGCCACCGTGTAGTAGCCGAAGTAGGAGTATTGCAGCGGCGAGCCGGAGAACCACGGCTCGGGCGGCGGCATCGTCGTGGCGCGGGTCAGCGCGTTGAGAAACGAGAAGTCCATCGGCTTCTCGCCCCAATAGATCTCCGGGTTGTATGCCCGCACCAGGAGAAAGAAGGCGAAGGTCCCCCAGAACAATGCCTCGGTCGCGATGATCTCGCCGCGCGTCAACGGGACGCGCTCGCCGCGCCGCCAGGCGATCGCACCGACGACCACAAAAACGGCAACCACGGCGGTCAGCGTGCCCTGCGTAAAGCTGGCCACGTCGAGACTGACGAGCAGCCACGAAATATATGAGAACAGCAGCACGCCCAGGGTTTTGCTCAGCGCCAGCGTTCCGAAGCCCGTGAGCCATCGCCGCAGCAACGGAAACGTCGCGAGGCTGAGCACCTCGACCAGCAGCGCAATCAACACGCACGCCAGGACGCTCGAACGGATGGGTGGCGCCGCCTCGGCCGTATCCCCCGAAGCCTCAACGCCCGGTTGCGCCAACAAGAGATCGTCGCGCGTCAGCAGCTTCGAAGGGGCGCCGCGCATGATCTTCTCGAAGATCGTCCCGGCATCGAGGTGGCCGGTATTCTGGAAGATCAAGACTTTCGGGTGATCGTAGACCGTCAGCGATTCGTCAGCCAGCTCGTCCTTGATCTCGATGCCGAACAAGGACGGGCGCGACGCGATTTCCTGAATCAGCGTGTAGCCGAGGTCGCCGGCAAACAGCTCGTAAAAGTACTTGGAGGTCAGCGGGTAGCACGGCTTTTCGGGCTGCTTCGCATCGCACTCCGGCGCGCGCGTCACCGCACCGTAGAGCCGCTTGGTCTGGAAGGCGATGTAGTCGCTGTTCGCCAGGTCCTGACTGAGCTTCGTCATCTTCGCCGAGTTGTCGGGCCGCTCGTAATAGCCGAACTCGTTGATGTGATACGCGCCGATATTGTGTCCCGGCAACCCAAACGGGAAGCCTTCGTCCCAGTTCTGCGACAGAATCTTGCTCCCTGGCGGGATGTGACGATAGAGCCACTCGGAGGCAGTGACCACGGTATGCGGCCGGGTGTAAATGGACATGAAGGCGAACGCCGCCGCAAAGGTTGCCACGAGGACCGCGGGCAGCGCGCAGCGGCCGAGCAGCGAGCCCGCGCGATACTTGCGTACCAGCCACTCGGCCGCCCACAGGATCATCAAAGGGTAGATCGGCAGCAGATAGCGCGGGAACTTCACCTCGAACCAGCCGGTGATCAGGAAGAACGGGACCACCCAGGCAAGCAACACCCACTCTTCCGCACGGCGCTCGCGCCACGCCACCGCCACTCGCGTCGCCGAGGCCCAGACGGCCACCAGCCCCAGCGCCGGTGCCATGCCCCACACCACCAGTTGCGTGAGGTCGTAGACGTACTTCGGCGTGTGCATGTACTGCGTCGTGTACGGATACACGCCGGCGTGGCGCACCATGGTGCTCTGCTCAAAGACGTCACGGTAGAATTTCGCGAAATCGATCAATCCGTACGGTTCGCCAATCGCAAAGCCGGCGAACGCCGCCAGCACGGCCAACACCACTTTGCCAGTGACGGAGACGAACCGGCGCTCGACCATGTAGCGATGCAGCGCCGCGACTCCGAGCGGCAGGAACAACGGCATGGCGCTGAACTTCGTCGCAGTCGCGAATCCAAGGCACAATCCCGCAAGCACGAACTGCGTGGCGCGCCCGTCACGACTCACGCCGACCAGCGCGTAAAGTGTCAGCAAGACAAAGAAGGTCAGCGGGACGTCGACCGCCAGGAACCGTGAGTACTGGATGTGGAGCACGCACGCCGCCAACAAGGCGCC
>CAZTDK010000532.1:0-4967 GCA_964611965.1 uncultured Binatia bacterium (SeqCode)
GGAAGTGGCCGTCGGTCTGTTCTTCGGGATTTCAGCCGGATTGCTGGCATTCGCCATCACCCAGCAGGGTTATACCCGATTGCTGATCTTCCTCTCGGCTCCTTTTTTGTCCGCGTTCGCGACACTTCAGTGGTCACCACTCATCGCCGCCGCCGCATTTTTTCCAGTCCTATCGTTTCTGGTGCTCGTGAAACCACAAGCCGCGCTGCCGATAGTGGCCACCCGTTTGAACCGTACGGCGGTGGTGGCGATCGCGCTGGTAGCCATCGCCAGCCTGCTGGCGATGCCGTCGTGGCCCGTCGAGTGGCTGGACAAGCTCGGGTTTCATGTCGGCTCCGACGCGCTGCGCATCGACCGCTACCGCACCGTATGGTACGTGCCGCTGCTGACCATTCCCGGCATCTTCATCCTGCCGGCGCTCACCTGCCTGCGCGATCGCGATGCACGCGTGTTGCTGCTCGCGTCGCTCATGCCGCACAACACCACCTACGATCTCTTCATCCTCTGGGTCATCCCGCGCGGTCGCAGCGAGGTCGTGTGGACCACCGCCTTGAGCTGGGGACTGCTGCTGCTGTGGTTCGGGCCGTCGTTCCTGGCTCACCTGCAATCCGGCTTCATCGAAACGGCAACCTGCTTCCTGCCGATGGTCTGGATACTGCTGATACGACAACGCTCCCAACGCCGGCCCCAGGACCTGCGGTCGGCGCCGGTTCCATGGTCCGCTCCCGTTGATCGCTAGGCACTGCCAAGTCCGACAGGCTGCGAGCGACCACCGGGGCCGCCTATAGAACAGACGCCGGCCGCAGGCCTTAGACCAGCGCGCCCAGCGCTGTGAGTTGGGCGCGCAGCATCTCGATGTCAATCGCCGGCAGCGGCACGTTGGTGGTGGCGCCAACCCAGCTGGCCGCGGCAGCGGCCTGGCCTTCGCCCATACAGGGGCCGATGACACGCACCGACGCAAAGGCCTCGCGTTTGGCCGAAATGCAGCGCCCGGCAACGACGAGGTTGTCGATCTCCCGCGGCAACAGACAGCGATACGGCACCGTATAGTACAGGCCCTGGTCGAGAAACTTCCACTCGGTCTCGCCGCCGCCGACATGCAGCTCGACCGGCCAGGCCGAACGGCACACACCGTCGTCGAACTTGCGGCCCCCCAGCACGTCGTCTTCTTCGAGCTGATACCGCCCAACGATCTTGCGCGTTTCCCGCACCCCCAGGCGCGGCGCCGTGTCCGCAAGGAAGGCCTCCGAGAAGCCCGGCATGTAGCGGATCAGGAAACCTGCCAAACGCGCCGCTTGTTCGCGGCCGGCTATTTCGCCCATGGTGAGTTCGTCGGCCGCCGCGGCGTCGAGCGCACGCCCGCCGCTGCCGACGCGGCTCATCGCCACCAGCACCTCGCCGTGCCGCCCGGTTGGAATGATGTTACCCGACTTGCGCGGCAATCCCTCACGTTGGAAGTGCTCCTCGATCAACGCGTTCAGCTTTCCAAAGTCGGCCAGCGCCGCGCCGAGGTCGACATGCTGCATGTAGAACATCATCGACGGATACTGCATCGCCTCGCCCTGCATCGTCTCCACGCCCGCGGCGCGGGCGAGCGCGGCATCGCCGCTGGCGTCGATGTAGTGCCGAGCCCTGAACGCATACCGCCCCGAGCGCGTCTGCACCGTAACGCCGACAATGTGGCGGTCCGCCACCAGCGATTGCAGGAACGTCGCGTGGAGGTACACCTTCAAGCGGGATTCAGCGCACACCAACTCGTCGAGCAGCAGCTTCAGGCCCCACGGGACATATGGCACCGCCGCGGTCGTCTTGAAGGGCACCGGTCCGTAGGACATGCCGCGGCACTGCAGCGCGCGCATGACTTGCATCGCGTAGCCGCCAACCACCGGCGCAAACTCCCCGGCCGCGTCGCGATAGAAGAAGCCGCAAAAGGTCCCGACGCAGCCCCCCGTCGACATGCCGCCGAAGAACGGGAACTCTTCGACCAGCACAGTGCGCAGCCCGAGTCGCGCTGCCGTCACCGCCGCGGCGACCCCGGCCGATCCGCCGCCGATGACCACGACGTCCGCCTCCTCCGTGATCTCGATCTCTTCCGCAGGAATGGCCAGTGTCTTCGGCATGCTCGCGCACTGTGGAACCGCCTGCGGAGCATGTCAACAAAAGCGGCAATCGTGCTCGTGTTCGTACTCGCGCTCGAAAAGAGAAGAGCGTTTTCTCCCTCTCCATTTTGCGAGAGCGCCGGGGTGAGGGCTTCTCTACGAACACGACTCACGGCTCGTGAATTGCGCCCCTGCGGAGCGTCAGCTATAGCTGACCGCACCATGGACGGACGCGATTTTCTCACGCTGATCGAAAACGGCGGCGTGGTGATGTATCCGCTGCTGTTGTGCTCGGTCGTCAGTGTGGCGGTCATCATGGAGCGCCTCTGGACGATCATCCGTGCAGCGCGCGCCGCGACCCGCCTGCACCAGCAGGTGTGCGAGGCTACCGACGACGGGAACGCCACCGACGCGCTGGCCATTGCGCGGCGCGACAGCTCGCCGCTCGGCATCGTCTACAAGGCGGTGCTCAGCAATCTCGAGGGTGACGAGGATCTGCGCGGCCGCATTGCCATTCGGCGCCACGCGGAAACCACGCGACGCCTGAAGCGCCACATCTGGCTGCTGGGCACCGTCGGCAGCCTGGCACCGTTTATCGGCCTCCTCGGAACGGTCCTCGGTATCATTCGCGCCTTCGAAAACATGGCGGCCAGCGGCTCGGGCGGTTTCGCCGTGGTCGCCGCCGGCATTTCGGAAGCCTTGATCGCCACCGCGGGCGGTTTGCTCGTCGGCGTACTGTCCATCTTCGCCTACAACGCGTTCATGGTGCGCATCGGCAATCTCTCGGCCGTGTGGCGCGAGTGGACCGATGAATTGCTCGTGGCGCTGCGCCCGCGCCCACGCGAGGGAACCATCTCCCGTGTCGCTCAGTCCCGTTGAAAGCGAGGGTGGTGACGGCGATATCGTCGCCGAGATCAACGTCACGCCGCTCACCGACATCTTCCTAGTGCTACTGATCATCTTCATGGTCACCAGCACGGCCCTGACTCAGCAGGGGACGAAGGTAAACCTACCGCGCGCCGGTGCCGGCGGTGCCGAGCCGTCAGGCGTGATGATCACCGCCACCGCCGACCACCGTATCGAGGTGAACGGCAAAGCGCTCGAGCTCGATGAACTGAAGGCGGCGCTCGAAGCGACCTTTCAAAAGGGAGGCGAGCGCAATGTCATCCTGCAAGGCGATCGCAACGTCGTCCTCGAGCAAGCGGTGCAGATCATGACCATTGCCAAGGAGGCTGGTGCCGACAAGATCGCCATCGCCACCGCACCAGCCGCCAAGTCTCACTGAACAGTCCACCGACCATGACATCACCACAGCAGGAAAGCCATTCGCTGCGCGAGCTGCGCGAGATCATCGAATCGGGACGCCCGCTGACCTACATCCGCTCCGCGGAGGAGCACCGCATCAGCGATCTATTGCACGAGGCAGCGGCGCATTTCTTCAAGGCCCCCGTCCCGGTCCTGGTGTGGAGTCTCACCGAGGGCATGCGCCGTGAGGACGGCACCGCGGTGACGGTCGACGCCATGGGGCCACGTGCCGCGCTCGACTACATCGCCGCCTACGAGCAACCCGCGATCTTTCACCTGAAGGATTTTCACGAACCCATGCGCGAGGCGGAGATCGTCCGCCGCTTGCGGGATCTGTACGCCAGCTGCTTCGATCGCGGCAAGTTCACCGTCATCTCATCGCCCGTAAAGTTCGTACCCGAAGAGCTCGAGCGTGAGATGGTGTACATCGAGCTCAACGTGCCCGATCTCGTGGAGCTGGTCAGCTTCCTGCGGCGCGAAGCGGCCGTCATCAGTGCCGCAGGACACAAGGTCGATACCAGTGACGCCACGCTGCTGCAGCTGGGCCGCGCCGTGCAAGGGCTGACGCTCGACGAGGCACGCCACGCGGTGCGGCGCGCCGTCGCCCAGGGCCACGCGCTGGATTCGGGATCGGTGCACGCCTTGCAACAGGAAAAGAAGTTGCTGGTCAACCGCACCGGCATGATCGAGTTTGTGGCCGACGCCAGCGGCGTCGAAGCAATCGGCGGGTTGGAAACGCTGAAGCAGTGGCTCATGGACCGGCGCAAGCTGTTCCTGATGCGCGATGAGGTGAGCGCTGAAATCGTGCCCAAGGGCGTTTTGATCATGGGCATCTCGGGCTGCGGAAAGAGCCTGTCGGTCAAGGCCATCGCGTCGTGCTTCGAGCTGCCGCTGTACCGTATCGATATGATCGAGATCTTCTCCGGTCGTCACGGCAAACCCGAGGGCGCCTTCGTGCAAGCGTGCCGGATGCTGGAGGACATGGCCCCGGCGGTCGTCTGGTTCGATGAAATCGAGGCCGGCATCAGCACCCAGGCAAAAGAGGGCGACCAGGGACGCATCTTTGGCTTCTTTCTCACATGGATGCAGGAAAAGGCACGCGGACTGTTCGTCGGCGCCACCGCCAACCGCATCGATTTGCTCCCCGCCGAGATGATTCGCAAAGGCCGCTTCGATGAAGTCTTCTTCGTCGACTTGCCCACCGATGACGAACGCGTCGAGGTCTTCAAGGTCCATCTGCAGCGGCGCGGCGTCGACCCGTCGGGCTTCAACGTCGAGCGCATGAAGCGTTTCACCAAGGGCTGGACCGGTGCCGAGGTCGAACAGTGCGTCATCTCGGCGATGACCGCGGCCCGCCTCGAAGAGCGTGACGTCACCGATGACGACCTGCTCAACGTCGCGTCGACCATCGTGCCGCTGTCGAAGACCATGAAGGAGCAGGTCGACCTCATTCGCGGCTGGGCGTTCGACCGCGCCGTCCGCGCCTCGCCGCGTGACTTCTCGCGCTAGGCCTGCGGCCGGCGTCTTTTCTATGGGCCGCTCCCCGTTGGGTCGCTGCGGGCT
>CAZTDK010000533.1:0-4965 GCA_964611965.1 uncultured Binatia bacterium (SeqCode)
GACGACCTGCTGTCGCAGCTGAAGGCACGCTGCGGCGCAGTCTTCTCGACCCTGACACTCGATCTGCCGCCGGCATTCCGCAAGGATGAGGATCGCGTCCGCGGCCTCCTAGGGTCACTGCGTGCGGTGTAAACCCACGACACACGCCATTATCCGCAAGACTGGGCGGATTTGACGCAGGAGCGCCGGCGGCGTCTTTTTCCGGGACAGCTGCCCACAGACCGCATCGGCACTCTGGAACACAGCGAGTGTCACCCACGCTGTCGGGGCAGCCTGGCCAGTCACCGAATATAAATACCGAAGCACTCTTGGCTCCACGGGTTGCTTTGGGTATGGTGCCATGCACCACGATCGATAGATGGAGAGGAGGATTGACGTATGGGTGACACGAAACTTGGACTCAACGATTTGATCAGCCGGGGAAAGACCGGACGCGAAGCGACCAAGCTGATGAACGTAAAGGTGCCCACCAGCTTGCTTGACCGGATTGGAGCGCTGGCCGCAAAGCTGCGTGTCAAGAAGACCGAAGTGGTGATCGCCATCCTCAACGAGGGGCTGGATACGGCGGACACTGAGCTCAGAGGATGGAAGGCGCCTCCGAAGGTAGTGATACCCAAAGAGCGCCGCTGTACGGTCGCAGGGTGTGAGCGTGAGAAGGTCGCCCACGGTCTTTGCGCGACCCACTACCAAGCCCAACGGCGTGCGAAGGGGTAACCGCCCGCGCAGCAGACGCCAGGCACTCGCCAGCGGGCTTTGTAGCTCCGCCGCAACCAATCCTGTCCTGAGGCTCCCCGAAGGGGGGAGCGGCCCAAACGCGGCCCGCAGAGCCGCTGGCCGCGGCTCCTAGCGAGGCGTCTGTCCGGCGATCGGCATTACGGCGCTCAGGTCCATGACCCAGGGGAGCGCGGATCGGCACCAGATTTGCCGATGGGGTCGCAGCTCCGCCCGCTGGCGGACTGTCCCGACGCGGATGTTGAACGTCGGCGGATCACTCTCCGCCGCCGCATAGATTCGCGTCCCGCACTCCGGGCAGAATGCCTGCGCGCGGCGCGTGCCGCTGTCAGCCGTCTTCACGTAAATCTTTGGTTGGCCCGTACGCAGGCGGAATGCGTCTTTGGCGGCCGGTACCGAAACCGAGAACGCCGAACCCGACAGATGTTGGCAATCCGTACAGTGGCAGATGCCCACGGTTGCGGGGTCGACTTCTGCCTCGTACGTGATCTTGCCGCAATGACAACCGCCGTCAATTTGCATCGAACACCTCCTGTACCCAACGTGTTGCGGCGGCGACGCTGGAAAGGTACACCCCGCCGCTAATCGCAGAGTCTACCCCCGGCAGGTTTCGCTTCAAGATGCGCGGGCGTCGCGGCGGCGCCCGCTTGGGCTCAGAAAGTCACCAACCGTCTCGCCAAACGCTCGACCGTCAGATACGCTGACACCGTGATGCTACGACGCCGCATATTCTTTGTGAACGAGGACAACAGCATTCGGCATATTCCAACGATTCGCTACGATCGCCTGTGGAATGACCCAGATGGTCGGTTGTGCGAATACGCCAACCGACGCGTGCGTGTGGCGGAAGTGATGCTGGAATGTGTCCAGCGCGAGCCGATCGGCATGCGGATCCACAGCCCCCATTTTCTTCACTTCGATTCGGCCGGCGCCCTCGACAAGAATGAGTTACTCCGCCAAGCCGCCAAGTATCGGCATATTGCGTGCGCGGAACCGGCCGACACCGCTGCACGGTTCCTGCGACGACGGCTCGATCATGAGTTTCGATGGACGATCACGCCGCTCATCTTCGGCAATATCGCGGACGCCGTGTTTGGCATCGGGCGTTGGGGTGTGCCGCCTTCGCGCACCGGCAAGAGCAAGGTCTCCAGTCGATCGCGGCAAAGCGCCCGGCGGTAGGGCCTGGGGCCGGCGTTCTTTCTATGCCGCTCCCTCCTTCGGGGAGCCTCAGGACAGGATTGGTCGCTAGGAACTGCCCAGTCCGACAGGCTGCTAGCAGCGTGTGCCGATTATTGCACCGCCGGGCAGCGGCATCGTCGCCGGTGTGGGTCACTCGCCAACACGTTGCTGGCTCAAGGCAGCGGCGTCTGTCAGCTGCGCCCGGTTCTCCGAATGCGCCGTGCCTGTCGGAACTCTCCGTTTAGTCGCGGTAGGGCACGCCGTACCGCATTCGGCTCAAAGCCGAGTAGCTCGCAGACGGTGACGAAGGAAAACACGCTGGTGCTCCGACTCCGCACCCAGGCTTCCGCTTCCGTACGCTCGCGCCCCCGCGGCCCGCAGTAGCTCCGGATCCCCTCTTCGAATACCGCCAGCATCAGGGCTTTTGTCCCGATGTAGTCAGCGCCGCGCGGCTCCCCACCACCGAGGGTGGCCAGAGAAGCGAGTCGACGCAGGAGATCAGCATCATTGTCCATCGATTACCTGCCGATCGACTTTCATTGTGGAGTGCAGGCGGATGCCACTCAAGACACAAAAAGCCGCTTGTGCGTTGACCGCCACTCGCAGCTCGGCACGGGCATCAACACCGATGCGGGCTCATGGGTGGACGCGAACCGCGCGGCGTGGAGATCCTCACCAACGACCAGATCAGCAACGGTGCCGTCGTTTCACAATTGCCTTTTGCGTTCGTTGCAACGACTATATCCATCAACTCCCGAGTGAGGCCGGTGCGCGGCCGGAGGGGTCACGTGGAAGGTGTTTGACATGGATCGGCATACAGCCAGGCAAATCGGAGCGGTGTACGGCTTGATGGGTCTGCTCATGTCCACCGTCGATTCGACGGCGTGGGCGACGACACCCTCCGTCCGGCTCACGGATTACTTCTACCCTCCGCAGATCGGGGCGACGTGGGTTTACCAAGGACCCAAGGCCGGTGTCGGAAGTCCGGATCGGACCACACACACGCGCATTCGCATGGCAAATACGGACTACGCCCTGACTCTCTACAATCCGAATGCGTACATTCAGAGTGTACTGCTGATCGACAACGACTACGGCTACTTCACCGGCTCCACTTTTGTCTCTACGGAGAATTGGCAGGAGTATTATTCCGTCGCCGATGGGTTTGCACTGTATGGCGATGATGACGGTGCGGAATCCGTGCGCGTTCCGATGACTCCGTTCCCCGTGACCATGGCCATTGGCGAGTCGGCGACCTGGCAGGGGTCATTTTATGATGGGAGCGGGAATGTGTTCGCAGACGGCTCGCTCACACTGCAGATCATCGAGCAGACCGCTGCGACGGTTCCCGCCGGAACGTTTTCCGATTGCATCCATCTTCGCGTCACCATAACGGCTGGTGCCCTCACTCAAGTTCAGGAGGAATGGTGGGCGTTGGGGGTCGGAAGGATACGGATGACCCGCATTTCAGGATACGAACCGGAGCAAAACGATGGTGGCTATCTGCAAGAGCTCGAATCTTACGCGACGGCGGCACCGACGCTTGCTCCGTCCCTCACTTCGACCCCCACCGCTGTTCCGTCCGCCACCCCAACACTCACGATTGCTCCAGCCGTCACGCCGACGCCCACGCCCCGGGTAGCCTGCAGTGGCGACTGCGACGGCAGCGGTGACGTCACGGTCAACGAGATCATCACATTGGTGAACATTGCCCTCGGTACTGCGGAACAAACAGCCTGTGCCCACGGCATCCCGAGCGCGGCGGCGGTGGACATTACGCTGATCGTTCAGGCCGTCAACAGCGCGCTCACGAACTGCCCGGCCGCGGCATCAATCCAGTTAATCAGCAACTGAACCGGCACGACCATCGTAGACTGGTGCGCCTTCGACGCGTTGTCCGATGGCTGGATTGGGTTTCCCACACCGCGGCCACATTCAGCTTGGATACGTTGTTCGCCGTGCGACAGCAATGACTGATTAGGCAACTGCTTGCTCAAGAAATTACGAAGGGGCTGTGCCATATGGCAGCCCCTTCGTGCGGTGCAACGATGGCGGACCCGCCCCCTCAGGATGAGGGCGGGTCCGTCCGTTCCTCCGATTACGGTACGGCGATGTTCACGCAGGCTTCGCCCACGTCGCCGCCCGTCTTGTTCTGGTCGCCGTCATGCCCCATGAACTGGAAGCGATAGATGTGCCCTGCCTGCAGCACATTGGCGGCCTTCAGGCCGTCGATGCTCCACTTCACTTCCGCACCATAGCCCTGGTTGGTCGGGACGCTTCCGGGCTGGCAAGCCGGCGGGGCTGGGGGAGCCGGCGGGCAGGGCGGGCCCGGCGGGCACGGCGTGGCAACCGGAACTGGCGGGCAGTATGCTGGGGGCAGCGGGTCGGAGCCGGCACCCAGGACCCAGTTGTTCTTGGACGGATCGGCGTCCGGGGTTACGGTGATCGTCGTCGGATTCTTCGTCTTGTCCACTGTCCGCACCGCGCTCTTCCACACGCCGCACACTTCCGTGGGGATCACGGCCTCGCCACTTCCATTACACGCACTGGCGAATGACGTGCCCACCGCCTGCCAATCGCAGCAGGTTCCGGTGTCGCCCGGCTGACAGGCCGCCGCATCGCTGGTGATGTCGGTGATAAACAGCGCCGGCCAGATCGGCCGCCCGGCCGGGTCCGCACCCGCCAAGTCGCCGGTCAGGTTGGTATCGCCCACCAGAACCGGGTTCTTACACGCCGCCGGCGACGGGCTGGCCGTGATGCCGAAGTTGCTCGTAGTGGTCGAACCGCTCGTCTTCACCGTCACCTGCCGAATGCCCAGCGTCATGGCGTGCTCGTCATTGAAGAACACCTGGATGTTCTCGCCCGGCTGCGCGGACACCACGCCCTGCGGCGCGAAGGCCCGCAGGTATTCACTCTCCAGGAACTGAGTCAGCGTGTGTGGCGTGCCCTTCACCGGGTCCTGATTGCCGTACCCCGAAGTCGCCGAGAACGGGTAGGCCAGGACGCACGGCGCCAGCACCGCCGCAGAGGCCTGGCAGTTCGGATCGGCCGGAT
>CAZTDK010000534.1:0-4938 GCA_964611965.1 uncultured Binatia bacterium (SeqCode)
ATCCGGCGATCGCCGCCTTGATCGCCGGTTGACCTTCAATTGAGGTTTTCGGGCTAAAGAGACAGCTACCGATGAAATTGCCTGAGATCCGCTCTGCAACCTCTGTCCGGGCGGGACGACACGTCATGCAGCCCGTCACCAGGGCCTGATACCTCCCATCCCGCGTACGCTGCCGCCGGCGTGGCGCAGCGCCGTGCGGGTCACGCCAGATGACACTTTGCTAGCTGGCCGGCAGCTATGAGCCCTTCGAAGTAGAGTGCGATGCGATCGACGAGCGGGGCGTGCCGGATCAACAAACCGACCTCAATGTTTCGGTGGCGAGCCGCTTCGGTGAAATTAGCAGAGGTGACCAGGGCGGCTTGTCGGTTCACCACCACACACTTGGCATGCAGACTTGAGCGCCGCTCGGGGCTCTCGGACAGGGACCGAGGGTCGTAGAAAAGTTGAGGCAGATCCGGCCAAGGCCAATGCTTTTGCCGGAACTCCTGGGCGAAGCGCCGCACGATCTCCGAATCGAGCGAGGTGTCCGTTAGCTTCCTTGGTATATCGAGACATAACACCACGCGAAGAGACCGATTGGTTGCCATTTTCGAGGCGAGCGGCTCGAACAGACTCTCCGCATTGTGGACGGCGTAGCCGACGAGCAGAATCTCCTGCGTCGCCTCGTTGATCAGCGTCCGCATCGTGGCCGCGGTGTCGCTTGTCGGCACGCCGGGTACGTCGGGACCGGAGATGACCAGCTCGATGATTCTCCAAGGATCCACAGCTGTGTCGCGGCTGTCGGCGACCGCATCCGCCACCAGCGCAATTTGCACAGGGGACATTCCGGCGTTGAGGAACGACTGTAAACACGTCTCTATCTCCCCAGCGATAGCTCCAGCAATTTGAGTCACCGCATGGCGCGAAACACCAAGCGACAGCGGCCCCGACCGAAGCGATGCAGCAAGCGCGCGCAGTGCTGGCGTCGAGAGCGCGTGCAGCGCCTGTGTCATACCCCGATCCGGTCGAAGCTCTCGCAGCCGAGCACTTCGACGGTGGGCACCACCAGCGCCCGATCGAGGAAGTCGTTGCGCTGCTCGCATGAGGTTTCGGAGATCAGCAAGCAACCGTGGCAGGCACTGCCCAGCAGCGGCTGATGGTCGTGCTGCTCGGGGACATGGAACGCACACACGGGGTCATTCGAGCAGAGCGCGCCCATCTCCAGCGCCCGTGCCAGGTGGCGCCGGATCTCCCGCCCGGCAAGCACCAAACCGCCTAACGTCCCCTCCGCATCGGATGAGCCCGTATACACCAGGATGCCGTACCGGCCAGGTGCCGCGTAGATCCGCTCGCGAAGCGATGATGCTGGATACCCACACTCCAGGGAAATGGCGGTGAGTAGCAGATGGGCGAGCGAGTGGAGTAGGTAGTACGGCAAGCCCGGAAACTCGCGCGAGCTTCCCTCGTGCTCAGCCTTCCACAACTCAAACCCGGCCTGCAATCGCCGCCCACGGTGTTGCACCGCTGGCCGACGTAGCCAGTCCTCGATTACCTCCCTGCGCAACTGGACGAACACACCCTCGCCGCGATTCTCCACCGCCGGCAGCCAGGACGTGTCGATCGCCAACGGTGCCCGTTTGACGTCGAGGGCAAGGTCCCCCTGAATATCCGGTCCGGCTGCTTCGAAGCGCGTGAAGCCAACTTGCGCAACCACCTCTCTCAGGCGATGCACCAGAACGACACGTTCGATCGCACCGGTCCATGGCGCGCTCCACTCCGACGGCGGTAGCACGCGCGCATAAAAGTCCCCTTCCGGCACGTCTGAACCAAGCTCCGGCTTCGCCTCCGACAGAGCCTCGAACTCCACCTCCTTCACAGGCCGATCCTGGCCAAATCCTCCGCGGCGTACGCGTTGGATCGAATCCATGACGACGCTGTCGTCGAGACCCTGTAGCTTCGTCGCGACCGTTGGCTTCTTACGCACACGTGTCAGGTCGTCCGGCGTTTCGACGTCGGAAAGAAAATCATCCCAGAGTCCGCGCACGAGGTCGTCTACGGGAGTGCGCGTGTCGGGAATCGAGATGACGGACATGAGCTGTGGGAAGTATGCGTTGCTCGCGCTCCGGATAAGCAGTCGATTCGGTTCCCCACACGACTCCTTCGTTCCTGGACCAAGCCAGGGACGCGATCCGTTGCACGAACCGAGGGCTTTGAGCTCGAGACGAGCTGCTTGACTCATTACACGCTCCGCACCGCACTCGCACGTCACCCAGATTTCGTCGAGATCCCCTGATGTCCCGCGCTCCTCCATCCATAGGTCACGAGGACATGCCTTCTGCTCCCCATGCACGAATGCCTTTCAGTCGATGTCTCCCACATGCGCTTTACGGCACGCCCGGACGAAGCGAACGGGAACGACCGGGTATTTCTTCCTGTCGTCGTCGCGGAACTTGCCCCCGTCGAGACTGTTCAGATTCACCAGGCGGCGCCGCCGGAAGCCCCGCGCAGTCGTGTCCGTTCTCTGCACGATGAACCATTCCGGAAACCGCCATCCCACAATGTTCGGCTGGATGCTTGTGTAGTCATCGGAGGCCGGCGGCGGGGCTCGGAGGGTCAGGGTCGGCACAGCAACAATCCGGCGCAGTTTTTCGACGAGGCGCGGTTCTTCAACCATTGGGATCTGGTTGAGGTTGTACTTCCAGTGATCGAGGCCGGCGACGATTACCGACGCATCCGGCAAGTCTACCATCGCACCGGGGCCGAAGGTCGTCACTACCTGACTGGAGCGCAGCTGGTCGTTGCTCATGGCTTGGTTGGCCAGTCGTTGAGGTTCTTGACGGAAAGGTCGACGCTCGGCTCGACGTCCCGCATCGATCGATTCGCACGGAATCGTCGCCGAACCGCGGGTAGGCCGGCCAACTCGGGGTCGAGGATGTCGTAGAGCAGCCGTTGCGCGCCACCGGCCTCCCAGCGCTGATATTGCAGCTTGGTGTTCGTTTGACGGAACTGATCAGCGATGTTCTGCCAGTCATCGAGCAGTCGCCGGCAGCGAGCCAACACGTTGTCGCGTAGCCGCTGCGCATCCGCAGGACTCAAGCGGTTGTCATGATTCGCTGCCCTGTCCGCGAAGCGTTGAGCAAACGACTCCATTGCTGAGCGCAGGGAAAGGATTTCTCCTGCACCAAGCGCCGGGGTCATCCGCGCGTCTCCCTGCCGGCACAGGGCGACGAGGGCCGCCACCAGTGCCCGGTCAAGCGCACGCGGGGAGAACGGGGTAACGCTCGTCGGTTCCACCGCTCGGTAGAAACTCGCATGATAGGTCTCGAATCGCTCATAGTGAGAGCGATCCCGTGGCTTGTGAACGTTGAGCAACGTGACGATCAGGCCTGGGCGCGCCGGATCACGGCCCACGCGGCTTGTCGTCTGGATGTATTCCGCGCTGGTCTTGGGCTGCCCAAGCACCACCATCAATCCGAGACGAATGATGTCCAGCCCCACGGAGATCATGTTCGTCGCCAGCGCGACGTCGACGCGTTCGTCTTCGCAGAACGGCAAGGCCAAGCGACGCTTGGCGGCCGCCACCTCATTGGTGGGAACACGCGACGTCAGTTCCAGCACCTCGTAGCTGATCGAACGATTCGAGAAGAGCGTGTCGACCGGTTCGCGCCGCCGGCGCCGGCCGTACTGCTCCAACCGGCTCCGAACCTCGTCCTCGACGATGCGCCGGCTGCCGCCCAGTTCGCGCAGGCTATTGAAGTACCCCAGCAGGGTCATATAGGGGTCCGCTGGATTCTGCTTGTTGCGTTTTCCTCCCTCGCGCTCGTAAGCCGTTTGTGCTCCGCTGAATAAGGCCAGCGCGGCGCGTAGCAAGATGACCTTCAAGCTGCGGCCCTGTGCCGCGACACCCACGTACAACCGTGCCGGCATCTCACTCGCAGGCTCGGTGTGGGCGAAGAAGGAATCACGCCGATCCGGCCCCGGCGGCGGGAATATCGCCACTTGGCTGCGCTCGAAGAGTGCATGGATCTGCGAATCCGCGCGTCGCACCGTCGCGGTGCTGGCAACCACTTTCGGCCGCACCGCCTTCTCGCCGATCTGTCGCGTTGCCAAATCGTCGATCGCGGTCTCGTAGATGCCGGCGATGGTACCGAGTGGCCCCGAGATAAGATGCAACTCATCTTGGATGATGAGATCTGGAGGGGGGAGATGGCCACCGAGAGCTTGGCCACGTTGCGGATCGCATGGGCCATAGAAGCCGTTCTTGTCGAACCGCTCGACGCGTCCGAACAACGTGCCGGTCTGGCCGGTCCACGGAAGCGCCGCAAACTTATCAACCGTGGCGATGAGGAAGGCGGGCAGTCGTTGGTAGATCGGTTCATCGACCCCGATGATTGGCAGCTGGCGGTCACCGGTAAAGTCGCAGTGGTGATTGACACAGTGCACCTGCAGGTTCACCGGTGTGTTGTCGTTCGGCACCAGCCGAAACGAATCGGGCGCGAACTTGGTCCCACACCACGGGCAATTCTCGATCGGGATGGGCGCGGGATTGCTCTTGCTGTCCTATGAGGGCTCGGTAATGCGCACCCTGGCGGCGAGCGTTCTCAAGCCAGTCGCGGAGTTGCTCCCAAAGCGCGGGAAGCGCCTCGGTCGAGTTCTGCATCGCGTTTGCACACACCTCGTTGAGCCTGGTGCTGTATGCATCTTCGCTCTCGAAGTCTGTTGCTACCAGACACGACACCACGAGGTGCACAAAGAACGGCGGCTCATCGTGCAACGCTTGGGGTCTCCAATCTCCGCTGTCCCTTGCAACGGTAGAGAACTTCCGCCCGCGATGTTCGCTGGCAAACATTGCCAAGAAGCTCGCCCGTACGTCGGATGGTGAAATTGCCGGATCGCCCGCCGTCTGATGCAAATCTTCCACTGTCACGTGCAGATGGGTTACCGGGCGATGCCAATCAG
>CAZTDK010000535.1:0-4931 GCA_964611965.1 uncultured Binatia bacterium (SeqCode)
CACCATTCACCATTCACCATTCACCATTGTTTGCGTTCCGCCGGGTGCTCGCGATCGCCCGCAAGGAGCTGCGCCAACTGGTGCGCGATCGCCTGACCATGGCGATGATCGTGGGCATTCCGGCCATTCAGCTGATGCTCTTCGGCTATGCGATCAACCTCGACGTGCGCGGCGTCTCCACCGCCGTCCTCGATCGCGCCAACAGCGCCTTGTCACGCGAAATCCTCGGTCGGTTGGAAGCGACGCAAACCTTTCACATCCAGGTGCACGCCACCAGTGAAGCGGAGCTCGTGCGCATGCTCGGGCGCAGCGAGGTGGGTGCGGCCGTGGTGATTCCAGCCGATTTCGATCGCCGGCTGCGGCGCGGCCGCGGCGCCGAAATCTCCATCTGGGCGGACGGCAGCAACCCGACCGTCGCCGCGGCAGTCACGCTCGCCGGTCAGGGCTTGGGGCAGGCGTTGTCGGCCCGCATCCAGCCGTTTCTCACCGGCGAGTCGAGCGCGGCGCTGCGGCGGCTGCCCGGCGATCTGGAACGTTTCGCCGCGGTCTCGGACATGGTGCGCCGCGAACCGATACGGATTGCCGTCGTGCCCTTCTACAACCCCGAGCAACGTACGGTGGTCTTCATCGTGCCCGGCCTCGTGGGAGTCATCCTGACGATGACAATGATGTTGATGACGGCGCTCGCCATCGTGCGCGAGCGCGAGCGCGGCACCTTCGAGTTCCTGATCGCCACGCCGGTGCGCCGCGCCGAGGTCATGGTCGGCAAGATCCTTCCATATATTCTCGTCGGGCACGTGCAGGTGTCACTCATTCTCGGTCTGGGCGCCCTGCTTTTTGACCTCCCAATCCAAGGCTCGCTCCTGGACCTTGGCGTCGGCGCGTTGGTGTTCATTGCCGCCATGCTCACCATGGGCCTGTTGGTGTCGTCGCTGGCAAAGACGCAGTTCCAATCGGTGCAGATGTCATTCTTCTTCTTTCTTCCCTCGATGCTGCTGTCCGGCTTCATGTTTCCCTTCGAGGCCATGCCGCGGCCGGCGCAATGGATCGGGAGTTGCCTGCCACTGACGCACTTCCTCCGTATCGTTCGCGGCATTCTGCTCAAAGGCGCCCCGTTGGAGAGTTTGCTGAGTGAAGTCGCGGCCATCGGAGCATTCACCGTGGTGGCCTTGATAATCGCCATCCTCACGTTTCGGAAACGGTTGGAGTGAGGCCGCACCTTCGACAATCCCGAGCCTGTTCGACGGTCGGGCATATTCGTTGCTGGGTAAATTCGCTGCTGAACGTTGATTGCCGTGGAGGTCTACTGATGCCGAACGCAGCGAAGCGCCTCGAGCTCGGAATGGAGCTGAATCAGAAGGACCCGCTGGTGCGCCCATTCCTGGCGTACGCGCACATGCTGGCGTTCTATCATCGGCACCGCGTGCTGCACCTGGAGCGGCTGGGCTCGCTGCTGCGGCGCGGACGCCGGGTGGTGCTGGTCGGCAATCATGCACTCGATGTGCTGGATCCTTTGCTGTTCACCAGCGCGCTCATCGATGGCTATGGCCGCATTCCCAGTTTCATCGGGCACGAGAACATGGTCTTCCGCCTGCCCGGCCTGGGCGATCTTGCGAAGCGCTATCACATGATTCCTTCGCGCCAGATGCACGAGGCGGCGGGGGCGCTGCACGACACGGGGCTGCTGATGCTGTATCCGGGCTCGGGGTCGGAAGCCGCCCGGCGCAGCTACCGTGACGAGCCCTACCGGCTCAAATGGGAGGAGCGCTTCGGATTCTTGCAACTGGCTTTACGCGGCGATGCCGAGCTGATGTTCGTCGCCGCCGTGGGCATTGACGAGATGTACTATCAATCATCGCTGCAGATGCCCGCGTCGCTGCTGCGCCTCTTCTCGGCGGAGCGCTACCAAGGCAGCCGGATGCAGTTCGGCACCCTCGGCCCGCATGTGGTGCCGACCCTGCTGTCGTTCCCGGTGCAGATTACCCACACCATCTCGCAGCCGCTGGATCTCGGCGATCGCACCGCGGCGCGCCGCAGTCGAGCCGCGCTGGTCACGCTGCAGCAACGGATCACCGCGGAGTGCCAGCGCTTGCTCGATGCAGCGGTGGCGCGGCGCGAACGCACGGCACCGCTGCTCGACCGCACCGTCCGCGCTGGCGAACGGTGGCTGCAGCGCATCGGAGTGTAAGACAGACAACAGAACTTGGAGACGGCAGACTTGGAGACGACAGACGCCAGCGTTTGTTCACACTCGAATTGAGCGCTTGGCGCTCAGGGCGCCGGCTTGGGTGCCGGCGGACAACTGGGTGAGCCGGCATCGATGAACAGATGGCTCAGGAGAACCTGCTCGTCGTGCCGCAGATGCTCCTTATTCGCCAGGCAGTAGCACAGATGCGGGCGGGCCGGAGTGGCATCGCCGAGCGCAATGTACGCTTCGGCCACGCGCAGATGATTCTCCAGCACGTCCGGGCGCGCCTCGACCAGCCCCTCCAAGAGCTCGAGCCCTTGCTCAGAATCGCCGTGCTGCAGGATCGCACCGGGCGCAATGACGTACAGCGTCCCGAGCAACCGCGTCGCCGCGCCGTCCCGAAAATTCGGATCGAGCTCCCGACTGCGGCGCGCCGAGCGCTCGACGTCGGGGACCAGGTTCGCCGCCAGGAAGCCACGCTGTTGTACCAACCGCCCGGTGACGTCGGCGCGCGCAAACATGCCCGCCGCCGTGTCCTGGCTGTTCTGGAGCACGATCGCGTAGGCGTACTCCCGATCGGCAGGGGTATCCTGGCTCACCGCAATCAGCGCTTCGAGCGCGTCGCTCACCGCCAAGGGGTCCGCCTGCCCAACGGCGCGCAACTGCTCGTGCACGGGAGCGCGACGGCTGGCACAGGCAGAAGCGAGCGCGACGCACGCCAGCAACAACAGGGCGCGCGCTAGGTCGCGGGACCGTGGCAAGGAATCGTTACTTGTCATAAGCCTGGATCAACGACGCGAAATTCGCGTCCGCACTGGCTTTGAGCGAGACAATCCCGACCTCGCCACAGATGTTCTCGCCATCGTGATCGCATACGCGGCTCAGCGTTTCCTGGAACCGGGTGCGTTCAGCCGCCGGCGCCGCGGGGAACGCGACGATCACCATCGGCGGAAACTCCGCACTTTTCCACACGGTCCGGATCCCTTCACCACCCTCGAGATGGGACAGCTCCCCGAATTGCGCATCGTCGATGAGCGCGCACACCGCTTCACCATTCATCAATTGCCGGATTGTTTGCAAGGGGCGCTGCGTGCGCACCAAGGTGAAGTCCGTCATCTTGAAGCTGCCACCGGACACCACCCGTTCGATGAAACGCGGGTCGTCGGCATGATCGGTCACCAGCGTCTTCCCTTTACAGCCCGGCAGATCGCTGGCGCTCTTGCTAATCAGAAAATACTGTCGGCCACCGGCCAGGGAGGCGGCGACCTCACCGATGACCGTCAGGTGGTACGTGCCCTTGAGGGCCAGGAATGCGGCGAGCGAGAGAATGCCGTAGTGCGGTTTTGCGCTCTCGATGAATGCCGTCGCCGCGTCGCGCGTGGTGAAATACTGGCCCTTGGCATCAGTCCACTCGTTCTGCTCTCCGGCGATGTCCACGAACTTGTTCAAATAGGGCTGAGCGAGCGTTTGGCTCCCGACACCGTGCTCTTTGAGCACCACGATACGGACCACATCATCGGCTTGCGCCACCGCAGCGACGCCAACGGCCACCGCGAGCACGCCGACGAGAGACACTTCACAGTATAGAGATAGGCGCACCTGAAGCTCTCCCTCAACCGACCGTTGGCAATTTATCCGATTTGGACTCGATGCAAGGACGCGTGCGTCGTCGCGTCAAGGCGCTGCTCGGCTCACAGTCTTCTTCCTACCAGATTCCCCATGCCAGGGCGATATATCTAGGTGCGGAATTCGCCCAACCATGGCTTGATCGCACAGTCGACGTCTTCTGTAAATTCCCACACCGGGTGCGCGCGGCACGATGACTGTATTGATACCCGGTTCGGCGCGATGATAATCACCGGTCATGCGATACGCACACAACATGTGGCTTCTGCTCGTGGGCTTGCTGGGGCTGCTCGCCGGCTGTGGCGAGGGGACGACCGTGGTGCCGGCGCCGCCGACCACGATCGATCACCTCGTGATCATCTTCCAGGAAAACAAATCGTTCGACGGCTACTTCGGCGTCTATCCCACGGCAACCAACCCACCGGGACAGCCTGCGTTCGCCGCGCGCGCCGGAACGCCCGCGGTCAAGGGGCTGACGCCGGCGCTGCTGGCATACAATCCCAACGAGTCCAATCCGTTCCGGATCGATCGCACCCAGTCCTTCACGTGCGATCAATCGCACGACTACACCGACGAGCAGAAGGCGTGGAACGGTGGCGCGATGGATCAGTTCGTTCTCTACGGCGGTCTTCCACAGTTGAGCCCGCGTCAATTCTGCACGCAGAACGCCGCCGGCCATTGGGACACGGTGATGGGCTACTTCGACGGCAACACGGTCACGGCGCTGTGGAACTACGCGCAGTATTTCGCCATGAGTGACAGCGCCTATGCCACGAATGCGGGTGAATCGACGCGCGGCGCGCTCAATCTGGCCGTCGGCGATACCTACGGCGTCACCTGTGGCCCAGCCAGCGATATCTACGGCAGCGTACCGGCGTGTAATGGCCCCGCAACAACAGTATCTCAAGCGGCCCCGGGCAACGGCACCCTGGGTACGCTCAATGTCGACGCCGACCCGTACTGGGACGTGTGCTCCGGCACGTCAACCGCGGCGATGAGCGGTCGCAACATTGGCGACCTGCTCAACGCCGCGGGAATCTCCTGGGGCTGGTTCCAGGGCGGCTTCACGGTCAACAGCAACGGCGTCTGCACCAGCCGCCACGCCGTCGAGGCTTAC
>CAZTDK010000536.1:0-4922 GCA_964611965.1 uncultured Binatia bacterium (SeqCode)
GGGAATCAGATTCGCCAGCACGCCCAGGTCCGCGAGCCCGCGGGCCAGCGCGGCATCGGGGTCGTAGCGGCCGATGCCTTGAAAGTGGTAGCGCTGGGAGTTGTATTCCCTTGCCTTCTGCAGGCCCTCGTCGGTCAGCTGGGGATGCTCCCGCAACAATGCCGCGCGAAATGCCGGCCAGTAGCGCGCGTCCTTCCAGCGCGAATACGACATGACCCAATAGAGGTCGTCGAGCAGGCGCGTGATCAGCAGATTGCGATCGCGCTGCACGGTGGTGAGCGCGGCATCGATGGTCAGTCGATGGGTGCGGGTCAGATGCGCGATGATGGTTTCGCTGTCGCCGACCGTCTGGCCGTCGTCAACGATGTAGGGCAGCTGGCCGCGGGGCGCTTGCGAGGCGTCGAAGATGTGCTCGTGCCGGAACGGAACGCCGGTGAGACGCAGGAAGGCGAACACCTTCAGTCCATAGCCGTTGTTGTCCGCGACGCCGAACAGAGTGGGGTACGAATACAATGTGAGCATTGAGGCTCCCGCAATTGTGCGCACTGTAGCATAGCTCGGAAGGTGGTGCGCGCCCCGCGCGGCTGCAGCAGCTTGCCGGATTTGGAAGTGTGCAGCGACCCAACCCTGTCCTGAGCGCCGTCGAAGGGGGGGAGCGGCCCATAGAAAGGACGCCGACCGCAGGTCACCGGTGCAGAGAGCAGTGTACCTCGCGGCCGTCGATCGAGTAGCGGCCGCCTTCCGGGCAATCGGGAATATGCAGGCCGTCGTGCTGTAGCGCGGCGAGCGTCGGCGGCTCGTCGGGGTGATTCACCGACCACATCATGATGTCACGCTCGATCTGCTGGCGCTGGGTGCGGCAGGCGATGTCACGACTGGCGTTGAGCGCCGCGATGCCGGCGGAGTGGTTGCCGCTCATCGAGCTCTGCATCTTGAAATAGCCCAGGTAGAGCACCCCGATGATGAGCAAGGTGAGCAGGACGGAGACGAAGCCGAGGCCACGCTGGTTGCGAATGAGCTCCATGAACGACGTCAGGGTAGGGCCAAGGAGCTGGCCAATCAAGCGGAGATTTCGGGCGTGGCATTACCCACCGACCCGGGAGACAAAATACGCCGGACCTTCATGCGCCAGGCGCTTCGCGGTAGCCGCGGCCTGCCGCGATTCCTCCGCCAGACCGTTGCGCGCCGCCACCACCGCCAGCACCCAATGCGTCCGCGGATCGTTCGGCCCCAGCTGTACGCCCGTGCGCGCGTCCTGCAACGCCTCAGCCGCGCGTTGCCAGCCGAGCTGCTGATCGGCGCGCGCCGCGTAGCTCAACGCCGTTGCGAGCGGCACCTCGAAGCGCCCGCGGAAGACCAGCATGCTTCCGCCGATGACGTCGACCGGCGGGGTCGCCAGCAGTGACGCGTACTCCTGACCTCCCCATGGCGGCAGCTCCCATGCACTGATGAAGATTGTTCCCTCTATGACCGCGGGAACGAGATCGACGAGGTGCTCCGTCGCCGAGTAATTGTACGCCGGCAGCCGGCGACAAGGGGTATACGGGCGCGTCAGATCAGCCATGCCGATGGCCGCGATCCAGCAGTCGTGAATGTCGTGCTCTGTGACATACGCATCGACCAGCTTGAGGTTCTGGCCCCAATCCGCATTGGAGTCGCTGAGCAGCCGATAGGTATTGCGGGTACCACCCCAGAGAGCATTGGCGAAGGCAAGGTAGCTCGGCGCCCCGCTGATGGTCGTGACCGCGTGATAGATCAATAGCGCGGCGAGGCCGTAGAGAATGGCGCGGCGACGCCGGCCCCACCAGCAGGCGCCGGCCGCCGCCACGACGATGAAGAACGGATAGACCGGCAACAGATGCCGCACGCCGATGTTGAGTCCCGCGGTCAGCGCGGTGCCGAAGTACGCCAGCGATGGCAGGAGCAAGAACAGCATCTCACGCGGATGCGTCCGATACAGCGCGGGCGTCAGCAACGCGAGCGCCAGCAGCACGAGCAACGCGATGCTGGTCTTGATCGTGAGCGCAATGGGGAAATAGAACCACCGTCCGGTCGGAAAGACTTTCCCGAGGAGATACATCGGGCGCTGTCCCACCGCCACGACGTCCGCGAGGCCGAAGGTATACGCCTCGGGAAGAACCCGTGACCGATGCAGCAAATCGAGGATCTCTCCGGCCAGCGTGTGCGCCACCTCGGGACGATTCTCGGCGAGCAGATCGGGAATCGAAAGGCTCTCATGCGTCGTACCGGGCAAGGCGTAGTACCTGAACCCATACGAACCCCAGAGCACGGCAAACGCCGCCGCAAGTACCGCCACGTACGCGAGCCCAACGCGTATCACGCTATCGCCCCGGTCCTGCGTTGCGGAAGAGCGCGAACCTGCTTCGGCACCATGGTCCGGCTTTGCGGAAGATCGCCGCCGCACCAGCCGGGCGTCGGCAAGCATGAGGATGAACAGTATCGGGAGCATCAAGATGCCCGAATGCTTCACTGCCAACATCAAGCCCACCGCGACACCGGCGGCGAGCAGACGGAAGACGCTCGGGCGCTGGCCGTAGCGGTACAGTGCATACACCGCCAAGACCATGGTCGCTGCGAGCGCCATGTCGGTGGTGACCAGGGAACCGTGCGCGAGCACCGTCGGCTCGAAGACCAGTATGGCAAGCGCCACGAGCGCTTCGGCGCGCCCGAACATTTTCCACGCGAGCAGGCAGACGAGCACCGCCAGCAGCAGGCTCATCGCCGCCGCCGCCATCCGACTCGGCACGAGGATCTGATCCATCCCGTTGCGCGCCACGAACTCGGCTCCGGCGTAGGCGACTTCGACCTTCGCGGGAGCGCGCGAGCCACACGGCCATGGCGGCTCAATCAGGTGGCGCGAACGTAACGGAGCGGTGGCGAGAAACTTCAGCAACGGCGGATGCTCGGGATTGATGGCGAAATCACCGCACTGCCAGTATCGATAGCCGGCGAGGATGTGGACCGGTTCGTCGGAAGTGGCACTGGTCCGCGTCATGTGCACCCACAGCTGGGCCATGAAAGCCATGAGTAAGACCGCCACGAGAGCCATCGAGGCAAGGCATCGAGCCCTAGGTCCAACCCGACCGCTCCTCGTTGAGTCGCTATCCGGTGCCGTCGCGGAAACTTGACTCACGCGCAACGTGCTCCCAATCGCACGCACCAAGGGCGCAGGGCGCAGGCCATCATTGCCGTGGCGGCGTTCTACCGGCGGCGTCGATCAGCGCACGCACGCGCTCCATGCGCTCGCGAACCGAGGGCAACTCGTCGAGTCGGTCGATCGTCACCGGCAGTCGGTAGCTCCAGTTGTCGGCGCTGATCGTCGCGGGCACGTTGATGCGCTCGGGCCAGCCGAAGAGGTCTTGGATCGGCAGGAGCGTCAGCGACGAGCCGGCTGCGTAGAGGATCTCCAGCAGCGGGAGGAGGGGCAGTGGCGAGTGTTGCGTGGTCACGGATGAGTCGAGATCCAGGAGACGATAGATCGCTTCGCGTTCGGGGGCGTCGAGCTCGTCCCACCATGCAACCAGGGTGTCGGTGTCATGCGTTCCGGTGGTCGCGACGGAGAGCGCCGGGTAGGTGCGCGGCTCGATGAAGCTGTGGTCCTGACGTTCCCAGCGGAAGACGCGATAGCCTGGGATGCCGAGCGTGGTGAGATCGTGACGCACCCAATCGGGGACGGTACCAAGATCTTCGGCGACGACCCCGGCCGGCGCCGCCTCAGCCACGATGGCGGTCATCAAGTCGTGACCTTGCGCCAATTGGGCAGGCTGGTCGCGCGGCACAAAGCCCGCCGTGCCGCCATCAGCGACCGGGATGGCGTAGGTACGGTAGAGACCGACGACGTGGTCGATGCGAAACAGATCGTACAGCTCACGCGCGTGGCGCACGCGCTGCCGCCACCATTCAAAGCCGCTGTGCCGCAGAGCGTCCCAGTCGTAAAGCGGCAAGCCCCACGCCTGGCCGGTGGGACTGAACGCGTCCGGCGGCGCCCCCGCCGAGCTGCTGAGATCGAAGAGCTCCCGATGCGCCCACACATCGGCGCTGTCGCGGCCGCAGACGAACGGCAGATCGCCCATGAGCAACACGCCACGCCGCTGCGCGTGCGCGCGCACGTGCGCCCATTGCTCGGCGGCGAGCCATTGCAGGTACTGCGCGAAACGCACGCGCGCGCCCAGCTGCAGCCGCGCCTCGGCGAGCGCAGCGGGCTGCCGCGCGCGCAAGCGCTCCGGCCAGCTCTCCCAGCTGCTGAAATGCCGCCGCTCTTTGATCGCACGAAACAGCGCGTAGTCCTCGAGCCACCACGCCTGACGCGCGCAGAAGGCGTCGAAGCGCGCCTGGCGCTGCGCGTCGGCATGCGCCACGAACTCGGCAAAGCCGAACTCCAACAGCCGCAGCGTAAAGCCGCAGGCGGCCGCGCGCTCCCGCTGCGGCGCCTGCTCCAAGCGTTCCCGCTTGCGGCGCACCGGCGCGGTGCGCAGCCAGCGCTGCGCCGCCGCGCTGTGCTCGATCTCGACGACCCGCGCCGCCGCAAGATAGCTCGGATCGATGGCAAACGCGCTGAGGGCGGAATAGGGGCTCGCTTCGCCGGGCGCGCCTTCGTTGATCGGCAGCAACTGCACGACACCTTGGTGCCAGCGCGCCAACCAGTCGATGAATGGGATGAGATCGAAAATGTCGCCGCCGCCGAGGTCAGCCGCGCCACGCAGCGAAAACAGGGGAACGGCAACGCCGGCCGCGCGGCGGGTGAAGCATGGGGAAGCGGGACTGTCGGTCGGAGCCATGCGCCACTAGTTCATTGCCTTCAATGCCCCATTGAAGCAATGACGCCGCGGATCAATTTGGCTCGACGACGACCTCCGGCTCCACGGTCACGGCCGCCTTCAGCGAATTGGAGATGTAGCAAT
>CAZTDK010000537.1:0-4922 GCA_964611965.1 uncultured Binatia bacterium (SeqCode)
TGGCGTCTTGGACCGGGAGGGGGGATTTGAATTTGTCAATGCCGGACACATTCCGCCGCTCATTGTCCGCGCTCAAGGGGGCGTGGATCGCCTCGAATCCTCCAACTTCCCTGTGGGACTCTTCCCCCGAGTTCAGTTCTCGGTAGATCGTGCCCAGGTTTACCCCGGAGACTTGATCGTGACGACCTCCGACGGCGTCACCGAAGCGCGCGATCCCTTGGGAGGATTGTTCGGCGACGCTCGCCTGCTCGACCTGCTGCAAACCTGCTGCGGCCAGACGGCGGACGAAGTGGCTCGGCGAATTCTGGCCAGCATCCGCGAATATGTCGGCGCCGCGCCCCAGTCGGACGACATCACCATAACCATTGTGCGATTTGGCACCGCCTGAAATATCCCGCGACAAACTTACACACATGCCGCCTTGGCTGCGGTTTTGTTTCGATGTTCATTTACCTCGTGGAATGAAACCCGGACTGCCGGTTTTCACCACTTCATTCAGCCTCTGTCTGGTTTGAATTCGATTGATTTCATCAAGCGCGTCTTCCGGAAGGGGCGAGATGTCGAAATTCTCTCTCGCGCGGGCCGCAGTCCTGGGCGTGGTAAGCAAAGCCGTCCCGCGCTGCACCGCCCACGCCAGCAGCACCTGTGCCGGCGTCTTTCCAACTCGCGCGGCGATAGCCGAAATGACTGGATCTTCGAGCGGCCCCGGCCTCATCCCGTGACCTAATGCTGCAAACGCCAGGAACCCAACGCCCTTCTCCTTGCAGAATTCCAATAGCTCCGTTTCCGGCAGATACGGATGTGCTTCTACTTGGACCACGGCTGGCTTGATTCTCGCCGATTCGTAGATGGGCTTCAGTTCGTTTAAGCTGATGTCTGAAAGTCCGATGGCCCGGCACTTGCCATGATCCACGAGACTCTCCATCGCCTTCCAGGTGTCGAGCAAGGTCACGTCCTGGTCGTAAAGGACATTCCCGTTCTGATCCCGCGGATCCTGCTCGTCCCCGGGTCGAAATGCGAATGGCGTGTGAATGAGATAGAGATCCAGATACTCGAGCCCGAGTCTGTCCAGACTCGCCGCGAAAGCCGGTTCGACGCGCTCGGGACGGTGATTGGAATTCCACAACTTTGTGGTAACAAAAATGCCTTCGCGCGCGATCCCTCCAGCGGCAAGTCCTGCCTGCAACGCCCTGCCGACCTCGCGCTCGTTCCCGTATCGTTCCGCGCAATCGAAGTGTCGAAATCCGGCTTCCAGCGCGTATCTGGTCGCCGCTATCGTCACGGCTGCGTCGGGAATCAAGGTGCCAAAGCCGAGTGCGGGCATATGGCCGGCTCCGTGGCTGAGTGGAATTCTCGTCATCCGCAGGTCAGGAGATTCAATCATTGGTTACACCTCCAAGCGATTTTGTGTCCGGCATCACCGCCCGGATTCAAAGATTATGGCGGGTAGTCCGTAAGGATGCTGCCGACGAAATCCACTGTTCGGTCGCCCGTGCCGACAATCGAACTGTCGAACAGCCTCGCAAGCATGCCTGCCATCCGTATCGAACTGCACAGATCTTATGCCTGTATGGACTGCGGTCAATGACCACAACTCACGGAGTGGTCAGTCGGCTGCCTCGGCTGCCAGTCTCGACTTGCCAAGCGGCAGTGCCGCATGGTAACCCGTAAGCATCCCCAATGATCCGCGGATCGTGCGAGGAAAACCCCGCTGATGCAGCCACAGCCACGACGTAGACCTCCGACCAGGGACAACCCCGTCCCGTTGGAAGAAATGAAGATCGCCATCTATATTCCGGCGTACAATGGGGCCTCGACGATTCCCATGGTGCTCGATCGCATTCCGGAGAATATCCGGCGCATCGCCGCCGAGATCTTCATTGTCGACAACGCCAGCCCCGACAATACATACCTCGTTGGCCTCGGGTACGCCGCCCAGAAGGGCATGACCAACCTCAAGGTCTATCGCAACGACTCCAATCGTGGTTACGGCGGCAGCCAGAAGTTCGCGTACCAATACTGCTGCGACAACGACTTCGACCTGGTCATCATGCTGCACGGCGACGCCCAGTATGCCCCCGAAAAGATCCCCTACCTCCTCGAACCCTTTACCACCGGGGAAGCCGACATGGTGTTTGGCTCGCGCATGAGCGGCGACCCACGTGCCGGTGGCATGCCGCTGCACCGCTACATGGGCAACATCTTTCTCACCCGGGTCGAGAATTGGGTGCTGGGGTGGAATCTGTCGGAATACCACTCCGGCTACCGCGTCTACTCCTGCGATGCTTTGAAGAAGATTCCGTTCCAGAAGTGCTCCGACGCCTACCACTTCGACTCGGAAATCCTCGTGCAGTTCGCCATGTCCGGCCTGCGCGTCGTGGAGCGCACGATTCCAACGTACTACGGCACCGAGAAGTGCTACGTGAACATCTGGAAGTACGGCGTCGATGTGCTGCTGACCATGAGCGAGTTCCTGCTCCACAAGAAGGGCTGGCGCTACTCGGACAAGTTCAATGTGTCACCCGTCGTCGGTCCAACGCCGGTGCCCGCATTGGCCAAGTGAGTGGTGTGAGCCAGGCACGGCAGGAGCGTGTTCCTGTCATCATCCTCTGCGGCGGTTTGGGAACGCGCCTGCGCGAGGAGACGGAGTACCGGCCCAAGCCCATGGTCGAGATCGGCGGCCGGCCGATTCTCTGGCACATCATGCGGCTCTACTCGCACTTCGGCTTCAAGGAGTTCATCCTCTGCCTGGGATACCGGGGAATGATGATCAAAGAGTACTTCCTCAACTATCAGCCTTTGGTGAGCGACTTCACCATCCGTCTCGCCGAAGTCCCGACGGTCTCCTACCTCAGCGGCCGCGAAGCGATCGATTGGTCCGTGACGCTGGCGGATACCGGCCTCGACACGATGACCGGGGCACGCGTCAAACGGGTCGAGAAATACGTGCAAGCCGACCGCTTCATGCTCACCTACGGTGACGGTCTGGCGAGCATCGATGTGCGCGCGCTCCTCGCGTACCACGAAACGCGTCGCCAGCTGGTTACCATCACCGGCGTGCGCCCGCCGTCGCGCTTCGGTGAAATGAGCGTGCGCGACGGCGCGGTGGCCAGCTTCGACGAAAAGCCGCAGATCTCCGAAGGCCTGGTCAACGGCGGCTTCTTCGTGTGCGAGCGGGGATTCTTCGACTACTTGTCGGACGACGACGAGTGCGTGCTCGAGCAAGAACCGCTGCGCCGCGTGGCGGCGGACGGCCAGCTCGCCGCCTACGAGCACGACGGGTTCTGGCAATGTATGGATACCTACCGGGAGTGGCAGCTGCTCACCAAGATGTGGGAGTCCGGCAAAGCCCCGTGGAAGATGTGGCCGTGAACGTTCTGGTCACCGGCCATCAAGGCTACATCGGTTCGGTCCTCTGCCCGTTGCTGCGCGCGCACGGGCATACAGTCATCGGACTCGACACCGGCTACTTTGACGGCTGCGATTTCCTGGAAGCGCCGGCGGACGTGCCGACGCTGCGGCGCGACCTGCGCGACCTGACGGCTCCCGACCTGGACGGCGTCGACAGCGTCGTGCACCTCGCCGCGCTGTCGAATGATCCCATGGGACAGCTCGATCCGCAGCTCACCGACGACATCAACCACCGCGCCTCTGTCCGCCTGGCCGAGTTGGGACGCGCGGCCGGCGCACACCGCTTCATCTTCTCGTCGTCCTGCAGCCTGTATGGCGCCGGCAACGGCGCCCCGCTGACCGAAGCCGCGGCATTCAGTCCGCTCTCGGCGTACGCGCAATCGAAGGTGGATTCCGAACGTGACATCGCGGCGCTCGCCACGGCCACATTTTCGCCGGTGTTTCTGCGCAACGCCACCGCCTATGGCATCTCGCCGCGGCTGCGCGTCGATCTGGTGCTCAGCAACCTGGTCGGCTGGGCGATGACCACCGGGCAGGTGCGCATCCTGAGCGATGGCTCGCCGTGGCGCCCGTTGGTTCATGTTCGTGATATCGCCGCCGCAATCCTCGCCACATTGGCGGCCCCCCGCGACGCGATTCACAATCAGGCCTTCAACGTCGGCCGCGACCGCGACAACTTACAGGTCCGCGACATCGCGGCGCTGGTCCGCGCCGCCGTGCCCGGGGCCACCGTTGCCTACGCCGGCAGTGGCGAGCCGGACCGCCGCAGTTACCGCGTCGACTTCACCAAGATCCACACCCAACTTCCGGGCTTTTCGCCCGAGTGGACGGCCGAGCGCGGCGTGCGCGAAGCCTACGATGCCTTCCGACGCGCGCGCTTCGATCAGACGGACTTCGAAAGCAGGAAATATACTCGGCTCAAGCAATTGTGCTACCTACGTGAGGCCGGAGATTTGGACACCGAGCTGCGGTGGGTGCGACGTGAGTGACTTCACTGCTGCTAAGAAAAAAATCAAACCGCAGATAGACGCAGATTCACGCAGATGCTGCACATCCGATACCTGAAGAAGCATGTCCACGAATCTCCGTTGCATGCGATTGGCGAGCCCGACATGCATCCGCCGCACATCAGAATCTGCGTTCATCTGCGTCTATCTGCGGTTCCATTCTCTTCTTCCGATCGCAGGTAGATCTCTTGGACCTTAGAACCCCAGAACCCGCACGCGGTCGCGTCCTCATCGTCGGAGCATCCGGCTTCGTCGGTAGCACCCTGCGTGCGGTTTTTGGCACGGACGCCGTCGGCACATATTGCACGCATCCGATGGACGGGTTGCGCGCGTTGGACATGCGCGACGCGGCTGCCGTCGAGCGTCTGGTCCGCGAGATCCAACCGGCGCTGATCATTCATCCGGCGGCGCAGCCGCACGTCGATTGGTGCGAGGACCACGTGCCGGAATCGCACGACATCAACGTGACCGGCACGCGCAACGTTGCCCTGGCCGCACGCGCCG
>CAZTDK010000538.1:0-3344 GCA_964611965.1 uncultured Binatia bacterium (SeqCode)
CCTCACCACTACCGTTTCGCCCAAAACCAGTGTCTTGGAGATTGCCAATCAGGAGTTTCACCCTTCCGGTAAACCCCTCCTGGGCAGACAATGCCTTTACGTCGCGCAACATCCAGTACACACGTGCTCGCTGCCGAAAGCCCAACCGCTCTATTGCGAGGATCACATCATAGAATACCCGAAACGCGCCCTCCTCCAGAATACTGTCGAAGCTATAGTGTGACGCTGCTGCCACGAGATCTGGATCTGCGGGCGGGAGCATGGATTGGCCTCCGGAGTGGACGAGCGCCCCGGGTCGCGACAGCTCCGGGGCCAGCTTTGCCCTTAGCTGCGAATCGAGGCGGGCCTTGATGCTTGCAGAGTCGTGAAGAGCGGGTAGCCGATCCGCTATCGGAAGTTGATAAACCAACCCGTGACTACGAATCACACTCGCAGGTTCGCCTGTTTCAAGTAGCGGAACCTCAACCACCTGGGCACCGCGTCTCGGTCCGTTACCCCCATCCAATCTGAGGAGCTTGAAGCTTTGCGTATCGCTCAAGCGTGGAGCGCCGCCCACAGTCCCCCCGGAAACAATCGAAAGGGGGCCATAGGACCGCTCGCCAGCAACAGGGGCAAGGCGCGAGTCGATCGAGACGTGATTGGTATGCTTGTGACCATGCAGGACAATATCGAAATCATATTCAACGAGCCATTGCCTGAGTTGTGCCGCGTCGAGGGGGGCATCGAAAGCCTTTACTTCAAGCTGTTGTCGCCAAATATGTGTGAGATGATGATGCAATGTTGCGATCTTAGTCAGCTTTCTATATTTCGCACCTAATGTTCGTTGAAGCCGCTTCATCAGGGCGGAAAAGTAATCCAATTGATCAAAGCCGACATAAGGGGCATCGACGATTCTCGACCTATCATAGGCCTCCTTAATGACCTCCAGCGGCCTTTTGATAGCGACATCGGTGTGGAGTGCGATGAGCGAATCGAGGGGTTTGCTGATATCGGGGTCGGCAGGGAGACGACTTCCGCAGCCAAGTGAGGAATTGAATCCGAAGATCAGAATGTCGCGTTTCAAGTCCAAGAGAAAGGGATGACTTGAGACTATCCGAGGCTGGCCAAATCGCAGTCTCGTCTTGAGACCACCTATAAGGCGTGGCGATTTGATGGATATGTTCGGTTGAGTGTGATCGAGCGGCGGATCAAAGTGCGGGAGGTGGGCATGAGGAAAAGTTGTGGCAAAAGACTCAAAGAACTTCCCGTACCTTAGTCGATCCGATTCAGGGCTGGGGTCGAAACCCCATGCGACATCATGGTTGCCGGGGGTAATCATGACATTTGTGGCAGGAGGGAGAATCCGCTTTTCAATGCACCCGATCAACCACCGGCGGCATTGATCCATTCCCTGGGCGTTCGCACGGTTGCAGACATCCCCGCTCAAGATGACGAAAGCTGGTGGTGTCTGAAGAGCCTCAAGGTACGAAGTGAGGCGCTGGAGGAGGGTAGGCACGGAGATGCCCGGGACCGACGTTTTTATGTCGGCGTCTTTGATCTCTCCGGGACCCGCATGGATGTCCGTGAGATGCAAGATCGAGAGACCATTTCTTTCGCTCTTCAAGGCCCCCTCCTATTCGCGGAAATCGCTTGGGTTGCGGCGCAGATGCCAATGGGTAGTCTTGGCCGGGATCCCCTATCGGGCAGACTCGCCATCGTAGGGAACTCCTGTGGATCGAACGGAAAGACTGGCATCCGAGATCCTTGCTCTGTAGGTCTGACGCCAGCTGTCAGCCGCGCGCGTTTTTCTGTGCGGCGGCTGCACGGGCTAGTTAGCCAGCTACGCCCACGGCCCAACCAACTTGTCACGCATCTTACGCACCTGCTCAATCGCGGCATCCTTGTCTTGCCCGCATTGGCTGAACGTAGCATCGAATTCGCGAGCAGCGGACTGGAGTTCGCTGGACTCGTACTTGACAATACTTATTTGGTAGCCCGACTGGTGATGCATTTTAAACCCCTCGATCAAAAAATCATCAGTCACTATGATGCGATTCGGCGCGTGCGCGTGGAAGGGTTCACACACGTACTCGATTGAGGAAATGTCTCTGGCTTGTTCCATCCAATTCAGAAGATTCCTGAATCTAGTCACTAAGTACTCGGGCTCATAGGCACGGACAGGCCAGACGACTAGTTTGAATCGACACCGACTAGATGTAGCGAGCGCGTGCATCGCAGCTCGCTCCGCCAACAGTAATTGCACGTATTCGTCGGAATGTTCCCCTGGGCGTCGGTAGCCTGGGTCATCGGAGACCGAAAAGATGGAGAAAGCGGCCTCGGCCCGGATCTCCAGATTGCGATTCTCTTCATCGAACAGCTCATGGAGGCGCTGCACGACGAAGCGTGAGCGTTCGAGTTTACCTCTGATCACTTGCTCGAGGCCGTATTGCCTGAAATAGCCGAGGTCGCCTTGAACAGAGGAATGAAGGGTCTTCACAAGCCTGTCGATGGTACGTTCAGGATCCGACCAGTCGAACAGGGAGTACGACTGAGTAGTAGCCAGCATGCCGTATGGTTCGATGTTGCGGTCGATCGCGAGGGGCCAGATTCGCTTACCATGGGCGAGTGCGAAACCAATTTCCTGGTTTACCCACGGTGACTGCGCGGACGCGTTCGTCAGCAGGAAGAGGACCATGTCGGCGTCTTTGATCATGTCCTGAAGCTGCGTGTCGAACTGCCTTCCGGGTTCTAGGACACGGTCGAGAAGGCACTTCACGCCGTTCCGCCGCAATATGTATGATAGGAGATGCGCAACTGCCTCATCTTCGCGGGCGTAGGAGACGAAAACTCTCATACTCATAGAACTGACCTCTGCTACTCCACGGGTCTGGGCTGCCCGAAGAGAATCGGCAAGGCGCCCAACTCCGGCAGCCTATCGCGCACGTGCGTTCATACAAACAGGAACGCCACCGCATCAAAGGCTTACGTGCTGCAGTTTTGCAAAATGTTTGCAGGGTGTACGTCCGGATAGCGGGGTCAGAAGGTCAGGGGCACGAGTCGCCTTGACGAGTCGCGCTCGGCGCTCGCGTCTTACTGCCCAGCCGGCACCCCGACGACGATACGAACCTGGTCAACGTCTTGTGCGGCTCAGAGTTCTTCGAGACTGACATCGCGCCGTTAGAAAGCCCCGCGATTCTGTTATTTTCATGCGCTTGCTCTCGATGACTCCTATGGTAAACGGCAGAGATGCCCCCCGCGTTATTGTCCCGTAGTTGGCTCACTTGGGTCGGAAATTTGGGGCTTCTCATGTGCGGCGTTGCTGCCATTATAGCCGCAACCAAATATGGCGATCTAATTCCGGTGAT
>CAZTDK010000538.1:3354-4920 GCA_964611965.1 uncultured Binatia bacterium (SeqCode)
ATAGGCGCAGCTCTCGCGCCAGGAGTACCTTGGGCGTTGGTCATCCTTGGATGGAAGGTTGTCTCCCGCCAGCAGGATGCGCGCGAGCGCAGAAAAGAGGTTCGCGGCGAAATAGAGAGATTGATCAAGGACGTTAGCGAAATCGAACTTCGGACATATAACTATCTTGCAACATCGGGCGATTCCACAAAGAGCCGACGTCTCGGGCTTCGGCTCAAGTCAGACCTTGCTCGGCTGGGAGAAGAAATAACGCGACTGGCTCGCTTTGAAAACCTAGACGCGCTTGAGGCCATGACGGAGCTGCGCCAGGCAATCACCTTCCGTGAGTTCGATAGCAGCTCGCGTCAACCGTGCGACTCCTCTTCAGAATGGATAGCGGATGTCCGGGATGCATCACATGCCCTGATTGGCAGACTTGAGGTAACGTTTCGCGAGAAGCACCGATAGCACGCGCGGCGTTAGGCATGATGACGCATCTGGACCGCCGCGGCGGCATCGATGTACGACCATATCTCGGACTCCAATGTTTCGTCGTCAGAGATAAACTTCAGTCGCCGGTGTAGATCTTCGGCGGAGAACCCCTCCTCGCGAACGAGACCGCCGAAGGCTTCTTCGAGAAATGATGAACCGTACCCAAGCGTGCCGCGGAGGTCGACGACTAAATCGCCGCCTTCGTTCAGCGCAGGCACAAGCAGCCGGCGCCGACACACCTCCCCTGGAAATTTACCGTCCGACTCGAAACGTCCGGCTGGAAACCTCGAAAAATCCTTGGCAATACTAAGACTCCTTGCATTCATTGCGCTTCTCCGGCAACGGAATTGTCCATTGCACTAGGGTTCCTTTAATCGACGATCGATGGTCGTTCAAGGAGTTCGTAGGGGCAGTGGCTTTATAGCTGTAGACGCCACGCTCGCTCATGATCTTCAGATACCCAACGCCGGTCTTTCGGACCACATCTAGGATCTCGCTGAAGCCCTTTCCTCGGTGCTCCTCACGGGTTCTTGTCTTATGGAGCTCCACTGCCGTCTTGATCAGGCGTGCATCACGATGGGATAGCATCCGCGCTGCGCGCAACGCACTTTCAATGAATTCGCGCGGCCAATTTGTGGTCTCGGCTAGCGAGGCGGGAATTCCGATTCCCAAATCGCACAGTGCGACTGTCAGCTTTCCGTCTTTCTCCTGAGAAAACATCCACCAATTGCGGCACTCCGGTTCAAGATCGCCGAAATGGTCGTCTCTCCTGGGATGCTCATAGGCGTGCTGGGCACAGTTGATCATGGCCTCTACGATGCCATCATATAGGTCACTGTTACGGGAAGCGGCCAAGACTCCACGATACTGCGTGACGATGGGCGCCACTGCTTCCCCATCAGCAAGCTCGCCACTCACGGAGTGCCAATAGCGCACGTTGTCCGCAAACGTTTCAGGGTCTTGCCTCTCGTCCTTCCCTAGGATGCTTAGAATTCCAACCTTCTGCAAGACCTGCTCGACTACAACGTCTTCGGGATAGTTACAACGAATCAGTTGCCGGTCTCCAGTGATGCGATGCAGTCTATCGATCTCTGC
>CAZTDK010000539.1:0-4910 GCA_964611965.1 uncultured Binatia bacterium (SeqCode)
GCGTTGCCGAGCTCACGCATGTCCCGGCCGGCACCTGGGACAAATCGAATTGCACCAGGCTACGATGGCGCTTCTTGCTCACCGGATACACGCTGATATTGGAATCGTTGCCCCGGTTATGGTTCGGATTCATTTCATCCGTCCATGCGTCTCGCACGGCGAGCAGCTGAAGTGACGTGACCGGCGTCGCCGTTCCGGTACTGCCCGGCGTCAGACTTGGGGTGGCGGTCGCCGGGAGCGGCGACTCCGTCGGCGTGCGACTCGACGTGGGCGCCGCCGTATTCGTGAGCATAGCCGTGGGCGTCGAGCTCGGGGCCAGCGTGTTCGTCGCGACGGGTGTCTGCGACGGTGCCGTAGTGTTCGTCGGGATCGGCGTCACGGTTGGCGCCGCCGTTGCCGTGTACGTCGCCGTTGCCGGAGGCACGCTAGTCGTAGCGGTCGGCGTGGCCGCCGAGGTCAGGTGAACGTTCAGCGTAAACGCCCCACTTTGCGTGCTGTACCCGTCGACCACGATGACCACTGACTGCCCGACGATCAGCGAAAGAGAAACCAACGACTGCCGGGTGCCGTTTGCGTCGTCGTTGCAGGCGACCTGCGGTCCGGCGCAGCTCGCCGTGCGCACATACAGCACGGTGTCGAATCCGGAACCCAGCGTGTCGATCTGGTAGGATCCCGTCGCCGAAGCCGTGAACAAGAAGCTCGCGTCTGGAGCGCGGCTACCGCCGCCGCCGCAGGTGGCTCCGCTCATCAAGTTCGGAACACCGATCGTCGTTCCACTGTATGCGATGGGCACCGTGCTGCCGAGGTCGGTTTGCGGGCACGGCGGTCCCGCCGTGGCCGTGGCCGTCACCGCCGCCGTGTTGGTCGCCTGCGGCGTGACGCTATTGGTGGATGTCGCCGTATTGGTGGGTGTCGCCGTGGCCGCCGGAGAGAATGTAGCTGTACGCGTGAACGTCGGTACCGCCGTCGGCGTGAGGCTATTTGTCGGCACCGGCAACGACGTCGATGTCGGGGTGCGCGTGGCCGTCAGCGTGCTCGTCGGCGGCGCGGTCGCAGTATTCGTCGGAGTCCGCGTTGCCGTCGCGGCGGCAGTTGGCGTGCGGCTGGGCGTCAACGTGGCCGTAGGAGTTCCTGTGCGCGTCGCCGTACTTGCCGGCGTCGCTGTCCGCGTAAACGTTGCCGTGCGCGTCAAGCTTGGAGTGGCTGTCGTCGTCGGCTGCGACGTCGCAGTCGGTGTCCCGGTGAGCGTCGGGGTCAAGGTCGGTCCGGGCGGGATGTACTGCAGGCAGCCGGGATTGCCCGCCGCCGTAGATACCACATAGTCGTGCATACGCGTCGGCACGCGACCTGGCAGGACACCGTAGGCGAACCCCGTGCCGAACGTCAACGTAATGTTGCCATATCCGCCACCCAGGAGATGGCAGTAGCTCATGATCGTCCCACATCCGTGTCCGCCACCCAAAGAACACGGCAAGCTGGTGGTCCCGCTATAGCACCCGCTTTCGCCGCTGTAACATTGGTCGACCGGCTGACTACTGCCGCCGATGCCGTTGTAGCAATGGGTATGCGGCGAGTTGAAGTTGTGCCCGATCTCGTGACTGACGGCGAGAATATCCCAGACCACTCCGGGATTGAGAATATCAAAGTTCCCACCCAGGCTGCCGGTTACGCCGTAACCGTACGTGGTGTTGCACAGCGCGCCGATATAGGCGATGCCGCAGCCGGTGGGCTTGCCACTCAACATGTGGGCGGTCGTCCGGCTGATCGCCCCGTTGTTCGTCGTCCAATAGGTCTGAAACTCCGAGAGCGCGGAACTGCACGAGCTTTGCGTCCACGGGTCCGCGTCCGCACCGGCTGTCCACAGTTTCAGGTATGAGACGACCAGGCTGGTATTGACCTCTGATTCATAGATGGTGGATGCGTAGGCGAAGAGATCGCCGACATAATCGATGGCGCTCGCAGTGGGATCCAGGGTGGTGCTGAAGAGGTGAAAAAACTCGTAGTCGGTCTCGACCGCGACGCGCGCGGTGTAGTTGACGACCGAGTCCCCCGTGACGGGCGCCTCCGCTGTGATCGGCGCGGCAAGCCCGGCCACCTGCGGATCCAACGCCCCAGGCACCGTGAGCGCATCATCCGCACCGCAGCGGAACGGACGGCCGGCGAGTTCCTGGCCGACATTGACTTTGCGGGTCGAGAGACCGGGCAGATGGTTTGGACCGTGCTCCTCGCCAATGATCCATGGCACACCGTCCTTCACAATCAAGCCACGCACCCCACCCTTCGCGCGTGCGGTCAGCACCGCCACGGCGCCCAGATCGCCCTCGACGGCACCGCGGTAGTAGGCGTTGTCCGGTGCCGAGAGGACGACATCTCCGCGGTCTCCGGCAACGACGATCTGCGCGTCCGGCGCAAATGCCTCGAAACGTTCGAGCTCCAACGCGGTAGTGCTGCCTTCAAACTGCACGCCTTCAACGCGTAGCGAGCCATGTAAGGGCAAGCCGCGAGCGACATCTCCCAGGTCAGATTGCCCGGCCTGCGCCACGCGCCGGTGCGGGCCCGCCAATGCCGGCCGCGCCGCGCACCACGACACCACGATCATCAGGACGACCGTTGCCGACGCCACTCTCATTCTTTCAACGCATTGCCCTCGAGCGACAACACCGTTCTTGCTCCACATGGAAACTCCTTCGCCGCACCTCTGCTGGGCACGTAGAACTACGTAGACTGGAGCCAGAACAGTGCCAGGCGTCCTCAACTCATGCGGGGGGAAGGCTTGGTCCAGCAAGGCGGCAAAATGACGAGCGTCGGCGCATTCTCAACGCACCACGCAATGTCCGCGCTTTGATATACCAGGCAAGGTCTCACGCCAAGATGGAAAATGCATGCCGGTGGGTCCTCTGGGTTGGGGGAGTCGCCGTGGGGCGACTTGGTGCCGTTCGTTGCCGCGAATCTATTCGCCGGGTCCGCCCTGTTCGCGCCACCAAGACTAGGGCCTGGCTTCGTCTCGGATTCCCTCACGCCGCGGGGCGTTCGATGCTGACAGGAATACCGCACAGCACTGCGTTTCCGGAAAGGGGATCGAGCACATGCGCATCCGCCAGTTGGTTACTATTTACGCCGGCGTGCGCCGCGGCGACCCGCAGTTGGGCGTCGGGCTCCGTATGTCCCCAGCCGTGCGGGATGCTGACGACTCCCGGCATGATCGCGTCGGTGACCTCGACCGGGACTTCGATGGTTCCCGCACGCGACGTCACGCGCGCCAGGCTACCATCCGCCAGATCCAGGCGTGCCGCATCGGCCGGGTGCATGTACATCGTGCAGCGGGGCTTGCCCTTCACCAACACCTCGAGGTTGTGCATCCACGAGTTGTTGGAGCGCAGCTGGCGCCGGCCGATCAGCACCATGCCCTCAGCGGGCTGGTGGAGCTGCGCCCGCACGCGGTCGACGTCCGTCAGCAGCGCTGCCGGCGCCAACTCGATTTTGCCCGATGGCGTCCGGAGCACCTCCGGAATACGCGGCTGCAAGGGGCCGAGGTCCACCCCGTGTGGCTGGGCGGCGACCGTTGCCAGACTCAGTCCATCGGAATCTGTCCCGAAGCCGTCACCGTAGGGTCCGGCGCGCAGCATCAAGTCCAACAAACGCTCCGGTCCGCGGCGCGGCGCCAGCGCCGCCAGGATCTCCGCCGCGTCACGCCCGTAGATCGGCGAGCTTGGCGCGCTCACGTCCTGCTCGATGCGCTGCGTGAGGACGAAGTCGTCGAGTGCGTCGATGTCCGCCGCCGCCCCTTGTCCGGCAATGATGCCGCTCAGCCGCAGCAGCGTGCGCCACTCGGGCATCTGCTGCGGCGGCGGATCGAATACCGGCGGTGAGTAGGTCGCAACGTTACGGATTGCGAGCTGGCGCAGGATGAAATCGTAGTGCGACTGCTCGAGGGGCGATAATCCTGGGAGAATGACGTCGGCGAAGCGTGAGGTCTCGTTCACATAGATGTCCAGGCTCATCATGAATTCGAGGCCGCTCAGCGCCCGCGCCAGCTGCGCGCCATTCGGTGTGCTCAATACCGGATTGCCAGCGATGGTAATCAGCGCCCTGACCTGCCCTTCTCCTGGGGTCTCGATTTCCTCCGCGAGACAAGCGGCCGGTAACTCACCGAACACTTCCGGAGCCTGGCGCACACGGCTGTGCCGCCGCCCGAAGCGCACCCCCTTGCCGCGACCCGGCGTACCGCGGGTGTGCGGACTACCGGTGGCGGCCTTGGTGAACATGGCGCCACCCGGCTGATCCAGATGCCCCGTCAACGTGTTGATCACCTCGACGAGCCAGCTGGCAACCGTGCCGAACTCTTGCGTGCAGGTGCCGATCCGCCCGTAGACCGCTGCACGTTCAGCCTGCGTCAGGGCGCGCGCCAAACCACGGATGACGGGCGCGCCGATGCCGCACCGCGGCGCGACCACCTCGGGAGCAAACGGCTGCGCCAGTGCCTGGACGGTCTCGACGCCGGCGGTGTGCTCGGCAAGTCGTCCCAGCCGCACCAGCCCTTCGGCAAACAGCGTGTGGACGATGCCGAGGAGCAGATATGCGTCGGCACCGGGACGAATGAAGTGATGCTCGCTGGCCTCCGTCGCCGTGCGCGTGCGCACCGGATCGATGACCACCACCCGACCGCCGCGTTCGCGGAGGGCGCGTAACCGGCCCGGCATGTCGGGAGCAGTCATCAAGCTGCCGTTGGAGACGAATGGGTTGGCGCCGATGATCAGCAAATAGTCGGTGCGGTCGATGTCCGGCACCGGCGTGCTCAGCAGCGTGCCGAACATCAATCCGACCGCGACCTGTTTGGGCATCTGATCGACGGTGCTGGCGGAGTAGACGTTCTTGGAGCCCAACGCGCGCAGCATCACCTGACCGTACAG
>CAZTDK010000540.1:0-4908 GCA_964611965.1 uncultured Binatia bacterium (SeqCode)
GAGTCTGGGCCGTGTCTCAGTCCCAGTGTGGCTGGTCATCCTCTCAGACCAGCTAGCCATCTTTGCCTTGGTGGGCCGTTACCCCGCCAACTAGCTAATGGCGCGCAGGCCCATCCTCGAGCGGTAGCTTGCAAGCAGAGGCCACCTTTTACCCCAGGGGTCGCAACCCCCGTGGTCTTATCTGGTATTAGCCCGTCTTTCGACAGGTTATCCCGGTCTCGAAGGTAGGTTACCTACGTGTTACTCACCCGTGCGCCGCTGTACTGATGGAGTTGCCCCCACTTTCCCGCACGACTTGCATGTGTTAGGCACGCCGCCAGCGTTCGTTCTGAGCCAGGATCAAACTCTCCAGTTGAAAGTTGACACGACGGGGAGATGCCCCATCGCGACTTATGACAACGGAGTTCGTCGCATCCTTTTCGAACTCGTTACTTTCTGCCATCGCCCCAAAGCAGACGATAGCAGACTTGGCACTACCATCTAGTTTTCAAAGACCGACCGCGCTCGGCGGAACGGCCTTTATATGCAACCCAGACATATACGTCAACCCCCTTTTCGCGAATTCATTGGTTGCGGGGAAAGCGCACAGACACCAATCGCCGTGGGCCCACCTGAATCAGGAGCGGTTCTGACCTCGGCAGGATTGGGTAAGCGATATCCTGGATACGTTCTCCGTCGAGCCGCACCGCCCCCTGACGAATCAGTCGTCGTGCTTCACTCGTCGAGCTCACCAGCCCTGCGGTCAGCATAAGGTGGGGCAGGGGGATCGCCGACCTCGCAACGTCGGTCCACTCGTACGCCGGTACATCCTGCGGCAACTCGCGCCGTTGAAACCGTCGCTCGAATCCCTCTCTCTCCCGCTGGGCCTCAGCGCATCCGTGGAACTGCGAAACGATCTGCTCCGCCAGACGTTTCTTTGCTTCCATGGGGTGGCACTCGCCAGACTCCAGTTGTCGGCGGAGCATGTCCGTGCGCTCACGCGTAAGCAACTCGAAATAGCGCAACATCATCGCATCGGAAATCGACATCAGCTTCCCAAACATCTCTTCGGCTGCCTCTGCGACGCCAATGGCGTTACCGAGCGACTTGCTCATCTTCTGCACACCATCGGTTCCCTCGAGCAGCGGCAGCGTCACCACGACCTGCGCCACTTGGCCGTAGGCCTTCTGCAACTCACGCCCGACGAGCAAGTTGAAACGCTGATCGGTGCCCCCGACCTCGATATCCGCGCGTAGGGCCACCGAATCGTATCCCTGCACCAGCGGATACAGAAACTCGCTCACCCCGATGGCACGCCCTTCTGCATAGCGCTTCGCAAAGTCGTCGCGCTCCAGCATCCGCGCGACCGTATAGTTCGCACACAAGCGCACCACGTCGGCGGCCGACATTTGTTCCATCCATTCGGAGTTGAAACGCACCTCCGTCCGTTGCACGTCCAACACCTTGAACACCTGTTGCCGGTAGGTCTCCGCATTGGCCAACACCTGCTCGCGTGACAGCGGCTTGCGCGTCTCCGATTTCCCGGTGGGATCGCCAATCATTCCCGTGAAGTCGCCAATCAGAAAGATAACGTGATGCCCCAGGTCCTGAAATTCGCGCAGCTTCGTAAGCGCCACCGTGTGGCCGAGATGCAGATCAGGTGCCGATGGGTCGGCGCCAAACTTGACGCGCAGTGGTCGTCCCTCGCGCAATTTCGCCGCAAGTTCTTCCTCTGGCAATACATCAACCGTCCCACGACGGATAATCTTCAGCTGCTCCTCGGAGGCTCGCATGGGCTTGACAGCAAATGTGGACCAGTTTCTCGGCCCGATCAAGCGACACAAGCCGTGGTAGTCGCATGACCATCGCCAAACCTGTTTTTCGGGAGATCGCCCTCGGTCTCACACCACACGCCGTTCTTGCACTCGCGTGATCGCGGTGGCGCGTCCCGTCTCCGCGTCAACCTCGACGATGACCCCTTGCACCACCACCGGCCCGCTCGCCACTTCGAAGCGCACCGGCATGTGCGTGAGAAAACGCTCGATCGCCAACTCTTTCTTCACGCCGATCACCGAATCCATCGGGCCGCACATGCCTGCATCGGTGATGTAGGCCGTACCACCCGGCAGCACACGCTCGTCGGCGGTCTGGACGTGCGAGTGACTGCCCAACACGGCGGTGACTTTGCCGTCCAGGAACCACCCCATGGCGTTTTTTTCCGACGTCGCGTCCGCGTGCATGTCGACGATCACGACGGCCGCACGTGGGCCCGCCTCTCGCAGCACATTTTCCGCCGTGCGGAAGGGACAATCGACGCTGTCCATGTAGACACGGCCGATGAGATTCACCACGGCAACCGCGGTACCGTCCGCGGTTTCCGCTACCGTCCACCCATGCCCAGGCACCATCGGCGGAAAGTTCGCCGGGCGCAGCAGGCGTCGTTCGGCGGCGAAGAACTCTATAATCTCCTTGCGGCGCCACACGTGGTTTCCGGACGTGAGGACGTCGACACCCGCCGCCAGCAAGTCGCGCGCGCTCTTGGGATCGACACCGCTGCCGTTAGTGACGTTCTCACAATTCGCAACGACGAAGTCGAGGCGCTCGATATCGATCAACCGTGGCAGGAGCGCCGTCACGGCTTGCCGGCCGGGCTTGCCGACAATGTCGCCCAAGAACAAGATCCGCATCGTTCTGCCTTACCTGGCAGCCGGTTGCGAATCCAGGGCCCGCGCCCTGGGATCTTTCTCCGGTCCACTCACGGTCGGGCCCGCTGCCCGGCCAAGTGAGACAGCGGCAGCCGTCGTACCGGCTGCCACTGTCTCGCCACGGTCACTTCGCTAGCTCGCTAGCGCGGGTTTCCCGAATGACCGTCACTTTGATCTGTCCAGGATAGGTCATCTCGTTTTCGATTTTGCGTGCCACCTCCAGAGCCAGGCTTGCGACCCCATCATCGTTGACCGAACGCGGCTCCACGATAATGCGGATCTCGCGGCCCGCCTGCACAGCGAATGACTTCTCGACACCCTTGAAGGAGTTGCTGATACGCTCCAAGTCCTCAAGGCGTTTGACATAGCTCTCCAACATTTCGCGCCGCGCCCCGGGCCGCGCCCCGGACAATGCGTCGGCGGCGTCTACGAGCGGCGCGAGGATCGTTTCCGCTTTCACTTCTTCGTGGTGGGCAGCAATGGCGTTGACGACTTTCGCCGACTCGCCGTATTTGCGGGCAATGTCCGCACCGATGATCGCGTGCGAGCCCTCGACTTCGTGGGTCAGCGCCTTGCCGATGTCATGCAGCAGTCCGGCCCGTCGGGCTTGCTTCTCGTTCAGTCCGAGCTCAGCAGCCATCGCCCCGGCAATGAACGCACATTCGATCGAGTGCATCAACACATTCTGGGCGTAGCTGTATCGGTACTTCAGCATGCCCACCAGCTTCACCAGCTCCGGATGCACGCCGTGGATACCGACCTCGATGACCGCCTTCTGCCCGGCCTCGCGCACACTCTCTTCGACCTCCTGCTCCGCCTTGCGCACCACTTCTTCGACACGCCCCGGGTGGATTCTCCCGTCGGAGATGAGCCGTTCCAGCGCGATGCGGGCGATCTCGCGCCGGATCGGGTTGTGACAGGATACAATCACCGTCTCGGGAGTGTCGTCGACGATCAGATCAACCCCGGTCGCGGCTTCGATCGCACGGATATTGCGGCCCTCACGCCCGATGATTCGTCCCTTCATGTCATCGCTGGGGAGGTGCACTGCGGAGACCGTTCGTTCGGCAACGAACTCGCCAGCGAGGCGCTCGATGGCGATGCTGATGATCTTCTTGGCCTTGCGGTCAGCCTCCGCACGCGCCTCCTCCTCGACCAAGCGGATCCGCTTGGCCGCCTCGTGCCGTGCCGTATCAGTCATCTGCTCGATCAGGGTCTGCTTGGCCTCCTCACGCGTGAGCCCCGCAACCCGCTCGAGTTGTTGCCGCGCCTCTTCCACGACACGCGTCCCTTGTTCCTCGCGTTGGGCCAGCTGGCGCTCCTGCTGGCTCAGCGTCTGCTCCCGCTTCGTACTGTCCGCCTCGCGTTTCTCGATCTGTTCCGCTCGCTTCTCCAGGCTCTCCTCACGAGCACTCAGGCGACGCTCCACCTGTTGCAGGTCCCGCCGCCGATCCCGCGATTCCTTCTCCCCCTCCCCCCGGGCCTGCAAAATGCTTTCCTTGGCCTTGATCTCGGCCTCTTTCCGAATTGCCTCCGCTTCCGCGCGTGCTTCGCCAAGCACACGCTGCGCAGTTTCTTCCGCGTTCTGCGCCTGCTGCCGTGTCTGGTACTTGCGCAACAGATCAAACAGAAAGCCGAAGACCGCCGACAGCAGTACAACAGCGAGAATCAAACTACCGTAGTTCATCATGGCTGTAGCCCTCCTTTCTGGACCGACGCTTCGCGGCCATCGCCGCATACCACCACCCGTCGTTCCGTAATCACGTAGTGCATCGACACATCCCACGGATCGCGTGGGAGCTCCGGAAACTCTTGAAACTCATACGCCAGACCGACACGCACCACGCACGGGTCAATCCCTGCCAGCAGGCGGTCGTAGAATCCACCGCCCCGCCCCAGCCGCGTGCCGCTCAGATCCCAAGCAACCACCGGAAGTAAGACGAGAGCCGGCAGCTCCAAGTCCGTCGGGACCCCATCGAGCGGCTCCTTCACTCCACCGCGTGCGTCGCGTAGCGGCGTGTCCGGATGCCAGCGCACCCACGCCGGCATCGCGGCATCCCTGGGCAGGTACAATTTACAGCCCGTACTCAGGGCATCACCAATCAGCGCCTCAGTCGGGATCTCGTGCTCGTCGGCCCAATATACGCCGAGCGACACAGCGGCCCGATGGAACGGAAGCGCGCGCAGCTGCGCGTATACCGCCACGCCTGCAGCCTCAACGAAC
>CAZTDK010000541.1:0-4904 GCA_964611965.1 uncultured Binatia bacterium (SeqCode)
CCGGGCCGAGGGGACATACGGTCACGGCCGTACGGTCGACCAGCTCGCTGAGCCATCGAGCTGGTCACTCAAGAATTCACTCAGCCCCGGCGTCGAGGACAGCGGAGCCACCACGGTCGCGCCATGTCGACTGCTCGCATAGAAAAACACGCGCTGGACGCTCGGTTCCACCTCATCCTGATAGCCGCCGGTCCAATCGGACAGATCCAGCAACCCCGCCTTGAGCTGCGCGCTGCCGCCGTTGAGCAGGGCGTAGAGCGCGGTCACGACCGAATCCGAGTAGGCGCAGACGACGGAGCTGCGCATTCCGGGATGGAGTTGTGCGAGCACGCGATGGACGGCGTGGAGTCCCTCTGTCTTGCACGCTGGGCACCATGGATCGACCGTCTGCTCGAGGCCCCAGCCGGCACGCAGCGTGTCCTGCGCGTGTTGGGACAGGAACGGCTGACGCATCGTTGGCCCGGCGTCGTTGATCAAGATGGGCGGTTCTTGTCCGACGGACTCGAAGGCGGTGGCGAACTGATGGTAGTTGAAGGTGACGCCGATACCGCCCGCGCTGTACCCGGCAAACACGACGCGCGACGCGTCACGGAACGTCGGCACGATGCGCTTGAGCGCGGCGGTGACGTTGGCATAGCCGACTTGATGCACCGGGTCGAGCGGCGGGTACGTCGATACTTTGTTCGCGGAGTGGCCGTCGCCGGTGCAGTGGGGGAGCACGACGAAGTTGCTCTTGCGGAACGGATTGTCGGGGTCCGTGCGATCGAAGATCCCGGCCTGCTCGCCGCTGTAATCGTCGCCAAACATGAAGGCCAGCGGATCGGCTCCCAACCCGTGCAACAACGGCTGGTACAGCGTGCACGTAAACAGGTCGTAGCACACGCCGCCGCCGAGCAAGTACACGACGAGCTCTCGGCTCTGGTTCGTGAAGTTGACGGCAAACCCGCCTGGCGAATCATCTGCACAGCGCATCTCGGGGACGGAGATCCACACCCAGCGCTCGAGATCTGCGGGGTTCACGGTGACCGGCGCACCAAACGCGTTCCCGCCACCGACGGGACTCGGCTGCGAGCTCTCGCCGCAACCCGCGGCGATCGCAGCGCACACCGCCGCGATGAGCATCGGCCTTCTCATGCACCTCCTCAAACGCATGGCAGTTGAGTGTAACGCAGGCGTTTGTTTCATCGCACAGGGCGGAAGTAAAGGAATGTACGCTTGGTAACGAGGCTGTTGGTCAGGCCGAGCGGGCGCCGCTGTCGGTACTCTTGCGCTTGAGCGCCGCACGTTGGCACCTACGCGCACCTTGGCCACCGCTCATCTCGTTCCCAAGGTGTCGTCCAGCCAATCGAAGACGCGGCGATTGATGAGGGAACGGTTGTAGGCTTCGGTATGGTTGCTGGCACCCTCGCGCGCGGTAAAGCGAAGGAGCTTCTTGGGGCACTGCAGCCTGGCGAAGAACTCCGGCGCTCTGGCTGCAAGCACATCATCTTCGGCGCACGTCAACAGCGTCGGGCAGCGGATGCGTTCGGCGCGGCCCTCCATGGTGAATGGCTCGATCGCGCGCGCATAGGCCTCAAGGCTGTCGACGCCGTGCACCCAAAAACCACGCTGAATGACCCGCCAGCGCAGCGGACGGTTCTGCTCGATCAGCTCCTGGATATGCTGCAGGAGCGCGGGCGTGACCTTGTCGACACCCGGTGCCATTTTCGCCAGCAGCAGACGCGCACCCTCGGCCGGAGACCAGGTTCCTGGGTCTGCGATGAGCGCTGCCAGACGCGGCTCCCCCGAGGCGCCGCGCGGCGCCAGAAAACCGCCGAGGCTCCAGCCGCTGAGAGCGATCTTGTCGGGCGCAACGAACGGCAGCGTCAGCGCAAAGTCGACGACAGTGGAGATCACCGTCTCCCAGTCGTGGCGTATCGGCACGCCTTGCACGAAGAGCATGTCGCCTTGTCCTGGCCCGTCGAACATCAGCACGTGATAGCCGCGCCGGGAGGCGGCGACGGCGGAGGCGAAATACATGTCGGTGATCGTTGCGTCGTAGCCGTTATTGAGGATGAGCAGGGGACGCACGTCGTGCGCGTGTCCGACCGCCGGGATCAGGTAGGCCGCCATCGACGCGCCTTCGAAGGGAATGCGCAGCGGCCGGATCGGCGGATCACTCAGACCGAGCCCCTGGTCAAATGCGGCAATCTGCTTCGCGAACGCCGCCAACAGCCTCGGATCCACCGGCTTGCCAAAGATGGGATGGTAGGACTTACCGTAAAATGCGCTGGCGCGGAGAAACAACTCGCGCGCGCTGCTGCGGTGGCCGCGAGCCAGCGTGTCCTCGGCTTCGCGCACCATGCCGTCACCCGCGGCGACGAACGCCTCATAGAAGGCGCTATCATCACCGTTGCCCACCGCCTGTGCCACAGCGGCGACTTCGCCGAAGTCGGCACCGCCGTACGGAATGTAGCCGAGCAGCCAGGTGCCCAAGCCGTCGTGCAAATCGTCTTGGAAAAGAAAACCCATGCGCCGTGCCTCCGGGCTCCCGAGTTAGCGCAGCTCGAGGAGCTCGACTTCGAAGAGCAGGGCGGTGTTGGGCGGGATCATGCCGCTGCCGCCGCGTGTGCCGTAGCTGCCGTCGTCGTTATCGTCATGCGCGGCACCATAGCCGGGATCGGCGTCAAGGTGAACACCGACCGCAACCAACCCCGCGCCGGGCTCGTCGAACTTCGCGTCGCTCAGAAAGCGCCGAGCATCTCCCGGGCATTGCGCAGATCGACGGTATCGAAGCCTTGGCTGAAGGAGGAAAGCACCTGATCCTGCGGGACATGGACGCGCTCGCCGCCGCCGCGGAGCAGGCAGCCGCGCTCGACGATTTTCCCGTGAGCCGCCGTCATCGGCCAGCTGAGCCGCAGCGCCTCGGCTACGCAGGCCAGCGCTGCTACCGCGGCGCCGTGCTCGCGGCGCTGCGACCCGCTTGGCGGCCGAAGAAAGTACCGTCGGCGAGTGAGATGCCGCTGACATAGCCGTAGGCGGCGATCCCCGATGTAGTCCGGCCGGCGGCATACAAGCCGGGAATGACGGCGCCGTCGGGATCGAGCACCTCGCCCGTCGGGTGCGTGTGCAGACCACCGAGGGTAAAGGTTGCCCAGATGGCCTTGCCCGTGCAGCAGTCGATGGCCGCATAGGGCGGGGTGGCAAGCGGTTGCAGCATCGCAGCGTTCTTGTGAAAGACGGGATCCTCGCCGCGCGCCGCGCCTTGATTGTAAAAGGCGACCGTGTTTACCAGCGTACCCACCGGCATGCCCAGGCTACGCTCGAGATCTGCCACTGTCTCCTCGACGTGCGTGGCGCGCATGCGGGCCAGGTTGCGCTCATAGATGGCGGTGTCGACGATCAGGTACATCTGGCCGTCCTGACGCATGAGGCACTCCTGACCGACCCGTCCGTAGTACGTGTCTTCATTGACGAAGCGCTGCCCGAAGCGATTGACGAGGATACCGCGCATGAGCCGCCGCGGCGGGGTCAGCGGGATGGCCACCTCGCCGGCGTCCATGCGGATGATGTCGGCCCCGGCGCCCATGGCCATACGGATGGCGCGGCCGTCGTCGCCATCTTGTCCCAGCTTGTAGTTACACTTCGCCAACAGCGGGCTGTAGCGCCGTACCATCTCTTCATTCTGGATGAACCCGCCAGCGGTGAGGACAACCCCCCGCCGCGCGCGGACGCAGTGCTCGCCACCCGCGTGCCGAACCACGACGCCGACCACTGTCCCATGCCGGTCAACGACGAGCGTCTCACAGCGCGCGTCGTTCATGATCCGCGCGCCACTGCCCTCGGCTGCATGCATGAGCTTCTGCATGAGGAAGCCGCCGGCGGCCCCCGGATGCCGCGGCTTGTGAGCGCGCGGCACCGGTTTGGCGAGGCGGTCGAAGGGATACGCGTCCTCGCCTCCGGAGTACACCAAGCAGTCGTCCGTCGGTGGCTCCATGAAGGGCTCCGGGTAGAAGCTGTGCTTGAAGGGCACGCCATGCGCGACCAACCAGTGGAAGTGCACCACGCTCTCGGCGCAAAAAATGCGCACTTTGTCCGCGTCGGCTTCCGGACCGCAGGCGGCGAGCAGAAATTTGTACATCTCCTCCGGCGAATCGTCGTAGCCGCACGCCCGTTGTACCGGTGTGCCGCCGCCGAGGTAGATGAGTCCGCCCGACATCGCGGAGGTGCCGCCGCCGCCGCTGGCGCGCTCGAGCACGAGCACGTCGGCGCCTGCCTCCGCCGCCTCGATCGCGGCACACGCCCCGGCGCAGCCGAAACCGACGACGACGACGTCTGCTGCAAAGTCCCAGCTCTTTCCTGTGCCGGCGTCACGCACCGCCGACGCGTGGGTTCCTGCTCTACGCTCCATGGTTGCTCTGCCAACGCAGAGGACGGCCGCTCACGTCATTCCTTCCACAAGGCTCAGCAGCTGGCTGGGATGGTCGATGAGCGCCGCCGGTGCCGCCTCGCGCAACGCCGCGGCGGCGAACCCCCAAGTGACGCCGCAGAAGCCCGCCCCCGCCGCCGCGGCGGCGTATAGATCGACGGGTGAATCACCCACCACCAAGACGCGTTCCGGAGCAATACCGGTGAGCCGGCACAGATGCATCACACCCACTGGATCCGGCTTGCGCGACGACAGCGAATCGCCGCCGAGGATGGCGATGAAGCGGGATGCCAGGCCCAAGCCCTCGAGGATGGTGCGGCTCATGCCTTCCGGCTTGTTGGAGAGCACCGCCTGTTGGACGCCGCGGGTGGCCAGAGCCGCAAGCATCTCCGGGATTCCAGGATACGGCCGCGTCCGATCGAGAAGATGCGCGCCGTAATAGCCGAGAAATTGCTGAAAGCCCTCGTCGACGTGCGCACTCTGCGCGGCGCCGAGG
>CAZTDK010000542.1:0-4873 GCA_964611965.1 uncultured Binatia bacterium (SeqCode)
ATCGAACGACAGCACCTTCAGCGCGCTCGCCAAGCCGTTGAGCACCAGCGTGCACAGCATCGGGCATTCGTAGTACGCCAGGGACAGAATCACCGGCTTGCTCCCGAAGTACTTGCCGAGTTGGACGGGCGCGCCGCTCTCGTCGTGGAAGACCAGGTCGAGCGGCACCTGCTCGTTCAACCGTTGGTCAATGCCGACGTTGTCGAGCACCGCCGGTCGGGTGTCGGCCGCGGACGCGGCCGTGGCGACACACAGGAGGAGGCCTGCGAGCAGCGGTCTCATTGATGCGCCCCTGTCGCCGGTGCCGTGGGCAGCCCGCGCTCGGCCAGCAGCTCCATGGCCCGTGCGATCGGAATGCGCACGATGCCGGTTTTGCGATCGACCCATCCGTAGCTGGTGAGTATGGCGTCCTCGGCGGCGCGCAGGTCGCGGAGATCGCGGATCGGGTGCGTTTGCAGGCGTGGCTCAGGTGGCAGCTGACGGCCGTAGCTGGCGGTCAACGGATTCGCCGGCGGACTTTGTGCCGCGTCGTGTGCCAGGTCGGCGACGAATGTCCACCGTACCAACACGAAAACCAGCGCCACGACCACGACCGCGCCCGCGCCCGCCCAGACGATGGGGCGGAACGTCACGTCGCGCTCTTCGTGCCCAGGCGAGTCGGGGAAGTGTCCCCCGCCGTGCGCCGCGCGGTGCTCGTCCATGCTCACCCCTGCTCCGGCAGCGACGGATCGTGGATGGCGACCAGCGAGCGTCCCTGCAACTGCCAGATGAATACCCACAGCCAAACGCCGCCGACGCCGACCAGCGTCGCGGCATCCATCCAGTGCACCGTGAAGTGCGCGGGAGAAAATGCCGGTGTAACCAGCCAGAAGAGATCGACGAAGCGCATGGCCATCACGGTGAGGGCCACCAGCGCGAGCAGGTTGGCCCGCCGCTTCACTTCGCGCGACAGGAGAATCAAGAACGGCAGCACGAAGTGGAACAGAATGATCGCAATGCCGACCACCTGCCAGCCGCCGCGCATGCGGCTGAGGTACCACGGAATCTCTTCGGGTAAATTGGCGGACCAGATGATGAGGAACTGCGAGAAGGCAAAATAAGCCCACAACATCACGAACGCCAAGAGCAGCTTGCCGAGATCGTGGAATTGCTCGGCACCGATGACTTTGCCGAGCGGTCCGCGATCGACCAGCAGCACCGCTACCGCGATGACGAAGGCCATAGCGTTCAAGATCTGGCCGCCCATGATGAGGATGCCGTAGATCGTCGAGTACCAGTGCGGCTCCAGCGACATCACCCAATCAACCGCCGCAAAGCTCATCGTCAAACCAATGGCCAGCAATCCGCCGCGGCTCAAGTATTCCAAGCGCCGCGCCACAGCCGGATCGTCGCTGCCGTCCTGCTGCAGCGACCAGCGGTTGAGGAACGTGGTGAACGTCAGCCACACCGCGAAATAGAATACCGCGCGCGCCGCGAAGAAGGGGATGTTGAGGTATGCACTCTTGTGCTGCAGCAGCGGGTCATGGGCGACGACCTCGGGACGCGCCCACTCGTAGAGACTGTGCATCCCGAACAACAGGGGCAGAAACAGCAGCGCCATCAGCGGCAAGGTGCGCGTCGCGCACTCCAGCAGCCGGCGGATGACGGCGCCCCACGCCCCGCCGGCAATGTGATGGATCATCAAGATCGCCATCGAGCCGATGCCGATGCCGAGCCAGAACAGATAGGCCACAAGATACGAGCGAAAGAACTGCTGCGGGCTGATCATCGCATCGAGGGCGCATAGGCCCAGCGCGGCTCCGCCCACGAGCAGACTGGTCCGCTGCACGCGATGCAACACGTGGTCAGGAGCGAGCGAGTAGGCTGGCGTCATTCCTTGCCCTCCCGCTGCTCCTCGCCCTGCGTGAGTCCTGACGAAGGTTGCGAGTCCTGGCTGCTGGCGAGCCGCGTCTGCTCGGTTGCCGGAACATCGATCAGCTCAGCATGCTGGCTCAGCTGCAACGCGCGCACATAGGCAACGATCGCCCACCGATCATGCGGCGGAATCTGCTGCGCGTAATTGGGCATGACGCCGAAGCCGCGGGTGATGACGTCGAAGAAATACCCCACCGGTTGCTGCCGCAAGCGATCGATGTGAAATGCCGGCGGCCGCCGGTAGCCGCGCAGCACGATCATCCCGCCGCCGCTCCCGGTGCGGTCGTGGCACGGCGAGCAATAGATGTTGTAGCGCTCCTGGCCGCGGTGCAGCACGTCGGTGGTGACCGGGAATGGAAATACAGCGGCGAATTTCTCACCGACCTTGCCGGTATAGAGCAGCGTATTGTCGTCGAGATGGCCGCGCGCGACGGTGTCTGCCACCAACGGTCGCACGTCACGCCCATCCGCGAAAAACGCGCTGGGACGATAGGGTTTGTACTTCGGCTGATCGTGCATGTCCTGCCGGCAGCCGGCGACGCACAGCACCACCATGGCAGCCACCACTCCGGCAAGTCGGTTTCGGGTTTGCGGTTTCGGGTTTCTGGTCAACTCGAAACCCGAAACCCAAAACCCGAAACGCATCGGATGAAGCCCCCAAGCCCGCATCATTTAGTGCTCCACCTCCGACACGGAGCGCGGCACGAAACGCTCGAGAAAGCGCCGGGTCGCGTCGCGATCGAACTGCGGGTCGGTTGCTTCGATGCACAGGAAGAACCGGTCACGGGTCGCCAGCGCGAAGCGCGGCACGTTGAACACCGGATGATAGGGCATCGGCAACCCATTGAGTGCCAGCATGCCGAATACAGCGGACAGCGCCGCGACCAGCACCGTGCACTCGAAGGTAATGGGAATGAATGACGGCAAGCTGAAGAGCGGCCGCCCGGCGACGTTGATCGGATAGTCGATGACCGAGGTCCAATACTGTAAGCCGAGCCCGGCGCACGCACCGAGGATCCCGCCGATCAACACGATCAACGGGAGGCGGTTGCGGTGCATGTCCAACGCCTCCGACAGCTCCTCGATCGGGAACGGCGTATACGCGTCGAGCCGGCGGTAGCCGGCAGCATGCGCGCCGCGCACCGCGCTCACCAGCTCGTTTGGATCGTTGAACTCGGCGAGCAGGCCGTAGATCGCGGGCCGGCGCGTCATGCCAGCTCCTCCTTGACCTCGGCTTCGGGCAGCAGCGTGCGCATCTCGAAGATCGAAATCATCGGCAGGAAGCGGATGAATAGGAACAGCAAGGTCAGGAACAAGCCGATGGTGCCGATGAACGTCGACCAATCCCACACCGTCCCGCTGTACAGGCCCCACGACGACGGCAGGAAGTCGCGCGACAGGCTGACGACGATGATGATGTAGCGCTCCAGCCACATGCCGACGTTCACCACCATGGAGACGGCGAACAACGCGACGACGCTGGACCGCACGCGCTCGAACCACAGCAGTTGCGGTACCACCACGTTGCAGACGATGAGCGTCCAGTACATCGAGTTGTACGGCCCCGAGAAGCGGTTGAGGATCATGTACTCTTCGTACGGGCTGCCGCTGTACCAGGCCATGAAGGCTTCCATCATGTAGCCGTAAGCCACGATGAGGCCGGTGGCGAGGGTGATGCGCGCCATATAGTTGAGGTGGCGCATGGTGATGAAGTCTTCGAGCCCGTAGATCTTGCGCAGCGGAATCGCCAAGGTCATCACCATCGCGAACCCCGCGTAGATGGCGCCGGCGACGAAGTAGGGCGGGAAGACCGTCGCGTGCCAGCCCGGAATGACGCCGACGGCAAAGTCGAAGCTGACGATGGTGTGCACCGAGACCACCAGCGGCGTCGACAGCCCGGCGAGCAGGAGATACGCCGTCTCATAGCGGTGCCAGTGCGCCGCCGAGCCGCGCCAGCCCATGGCCAGGATGCCGTAGATGCCGCGCCCGACGCGGCTGGGCGAGCGGTCGCGCAGCGTCGCCAGATCCGGGATCAAGCCGACGAACCAGAACATCAACGATACCGTCGCATATGTGGAGACCGCAAAGACGTCCCACATCAACGGGCTGCGAAACTGCGGCCAGATGCCCATGGTGTTGGGGTACGGAAACAGCCAGTAGGCGAGCCACGGGCGCCCGAGATGCAGCACCGGGAACATCGCCGCGCAGGCGACGGCGAACAAGGTCATGGCTTCGGCGAAGCGGTTGATCGAGGTGCGCCACTCCTGGCGGAAGAGCAGCAGGATGGCGGAGATCAATGTGCCGGCGTGCCCGATGCCGATCCACCAGACGAAGTTGACGATGTCGAAGCCCCAGGCCACCGGCTCGTTGATTCCCCAGATGCCGATGCCCGTAAACACCAGGTGGGTCACCGCCACGAGGAACAGCATCAGCAACGAGAACGAGAGGGCGAAGCCGATAAACCAACCGATCGGCGTCTTGCGCGTCAGGACGACGGCGCTGATCTTGTCGGTGACCGTGCTGAAGGTATGGCCCGGGCCGATGATCGGCCCCGCCGGATGCTCGGGCAGCGGGGCGCTCATGCCTCGCCCTCCGACTGCTTGTCGGCCTTGGAAGCATGCAGCGACCCAACGGGGAGCGGTTCCGCCGAACCGTCGCCGGCCGCAGGCCCTCGTAACACCGGGTTGGGGTTGCGCACGCCAGCCAGGTACGTCGTGCGCGGCCGCGTGTTGACCTCGCCCAGCAATGCGTAGTTGCGCGGATCGGCCTTGAGCGCGGCAACCCGACTGTCCTTGTCGTTGATGTTGCCGAAGACGATCGCGTCCGCCGGACAGGCTTGTTGGCACGCCGTGACGATCTCGCCGTCGCGAATGGGGCGGTCTTCCTTCTTCGCTTCGATACGCGCGTGATTGATGCGCTGCACGCAGTAGGTGCACTTTTCCATGACGCCGCGGCTGCG